>CAYGIU010000019.1:0-10214 GCA_964350015.1 uncultured Gammaproteobacteria bacterium | reverse complement strand
GGACCAAATTATTTTTTAACCTAAAATCGTTCCAATTAAATCTTTATATCCGCGCATAAATTCTTCCGAACTCATTGCGGTTTTTCCTTCAAGTTGCACACGTCGGATAATGAGCGAGCCCTCACCGCACTGAATGGCGAGCGTTGAATTATAAATAAAAGTTTTTCCAGGTTTATGCATTGTTAGACCGACAATAGTCGGATCAACTTCTAAAATCTTTATCTTCTTTCCGCTGATCCATGTCCAAGCCGAAGGCCAAGGCGTCATTGCTCGTACAAAGCATTCTATCTCTTTCGCTGCTTTTGTCCAATCAATCAGCCCGTCATTCTTATCAAGTCGTCCAACATAATTAGCTAAACTATCATCTTGTGCTTGGGGCGCGATTGTTCCTTCGAAATATTTAACTAAAGTATTTGGTAACAGAGAAGCACCGGCTTTAGCCATTTTTTCTCCAAGTGTTCCGGCTGTTTCATCTGGCTTTAATGCAAATGAGGTTTGAGCCAAAAGGGGACCAGTATCTAAATTCTTATCCATAACCATTATTGTAACTCCACTTTCATCGTCATTATTAAGAATAGGCGCCTGCAGGACGGCGGCGCCGCGATATTTTGGTAATAATGAACCGTGCACATTAACGCAACCGAACTTCGGTAAGGCTAAGATTGATTCGGGAATAATTTGCGCATATGCAACAACAACAATAGCATCAAGTTGCAGTTCGCGCAGTTGATCAATAATCAAAGAAATCTTTTGCGGTTGCAGAACGGGAATCTCATGACCGATAGCAAAAGTTTTAATAGGCGGAGCCGTAAGCTCAAGTTTGCGTCCGGCTGGCATGTCAGGCTGTGTCACAACAGTTACGACTTCAAAGCGAGAATCATCAATAAGTGCTGACAAGCAGGGGACGGCGATTAATGGAGTGCCGGCAAAGGCGATACGGTATGCTTTCATATATATTTAAACCGTATGAATATTTTTCGCTTTGTCGATAAACAATACTCCATCAAGATGATCAATTTCGTGTTGGATGATACGAGCAAGCAATCCCTTAGCTTCAATAGTTCGTGTTTGACCTTTTTCATCAAGATAATTGCAGATTGTTTTTTTATGACGCTTAACATCGCCAAAAGTTTTTGGAATTGAAAGGCAACCTTCTTCTCCCCATTCGCTGAGCAAGGACTGTTTTTGAATAATTGGATTAAACATCGGTTTAGCGCCGTCGTTAGTTAAAACTAAGATTAGACGAATATTCTTTCCGATTTGCGGCGCCGCCAGACCGACTCCGTCATTGGCGCGCATTGTTTCTTCCATATCGGCGCACAAACCCAAAAGACTCGAAATTTCGTTTATTTCGATTTCTTTAGATCGTTCGCGAAGGCGAGGATCGGGATTAAATACTAAATCTAGAGTTTTAGACATACTAGCGTAATTATATATAATATAAGCAAAAAATCAAGCCTTTACGCCCAATATCTTTAAGTTTGCTATACTATTGATATATGAAACCCACTGAACCACTCTCATTCAAAGATATTGTCAGTAATAAAAAAAGCGCTGTTAAGGCGCCGGCTTATGTTTGGCAAGATTTGGCATTAAAAATTGAACGTGAATTACATATCCCTGCTTTTAAACGAAGTGCTGTTTTTAAAGTCTGCAAGGATTATCCGCGATCGGTAATTGAGCGTTGTCTCGCCGATACGAAAGAATTATGTATTAGCGGAGAGCAATGGAAGTATTTTTTTAAAGTAGTGGCTATGAGCGGCCAAGATTATACAGCAGAGACAGGTGACCGACGCCGAACTGCGGATCATACTGAGAAACCGTAAGTTCATACCCAACATCATTTAAAATTCCTAAGAATACAGCCAGGCTCGGCATATCTTCGCAGGCTGCATCATTAGCCGCCGTTTCGGATTCTATAAGACTTTTATTATCGGCATCTTTTAGTATTTCGATCAATCGTTGGTCGAATTTTTTTGCTTTTGAAGAATATCCGGCCGGAGATTGCTTGCTCAAACGATGAGATAGGTCAGCTGAAACAATAACAGCAATTTTTTTAGGAGAATCTAAAATAATTTTTTGCAATTCTTCGCCAAATTTTACAGCTTCGCTTAGAGCAATGCTTGAAGTGGTAATCGGGATAATTGGCTTACGGGCTGCTTCTTCTAGTAAGAGCAGGGGGATTGATGATGCATAGTCGAGTCCAAGATTTGCAACTACAAAAATCGGAAACTTTGTTTCTAGTTTTTCGCGCAGCTCACCAATTAATTGTATATCAGAATTAAAACGTAGATCAGTTACTAGATCGCCAAACAATTCAAAATTTGCTTTATATTCCTGCGCACTATGAATTGTGAATCCATTTTCTTTAGATGGGCCCTTGGTTGTTAAAATAAAAATAAGATCGGGCTCAGCAAGGATGAGCGCTTCTTTAATTTTTTTTGCAGCGTCAAGAGTTACGGAAAAATGAGCGGTATGTTCTTTACCAATATTGGGAACAAGAAGAGGACTGTGCGGCATTAACGCCGCCAAGACGAGTGACATATATTTAAAGTGTGCTCGCTACTGGTAATCCGTCGGCATGTAATCCGAGCAAGCGTTCAGAAACAACGAAAACGTTGCTCCATTTATAGCCAAGTCGGCTAAAGGTTTCAGCGGAAATAACAGCACGCTTTACTCCATTTTCAATAATATAGACGGCTGGAGAAATTGCAGTACGAACAATATCTCCGTCAGTTAATCGAACCGGATCGCCCAGAGTGTAATTTACTAATTCAGCTTCTGTTGATGGAACAATTCTTTTTCCTTTAAATTTAGTTTTTAGTAACGAGGCATCAAGCAATGCATGTTTAATTCCTTCGTTTACCCAATATACTCCGCCAGTTTTTCGGTCCTGTAACAATGATCCCGTTGGATAGGTTGAAGTCGGTGTAATCGCGACTCCATCAATGTAAGAATTTAACTCATTTTCTGTGGCGCTAATAATTTCAGCCGGGTTAAAGCCCATTTTTCTAAACGCTTCCGGATTTATAAAACGGCGCTTATGATCATCGACTAACAAATAGATTCTGCCGTCTGGAATACGAACAATGGAATATTGAGCGAATTTAATGGATTCGCCCGTAGGATATTTATCAAGATCAGATTTAGAGACAATTTGAATACGGGATGGGTCAAAGCGCGATGTTAGGGCACTTCGTGTCAGGAAGGGCCGTTTCAGGCCGTTCTCGATAAGCCAGACACCAGACTCGCCACTGGCTTGAAGCAATGATCCGTTAAGATAATCTTGAGTAAAATATCGTTGCCAGATTTTCCAAAAATTAAAGTTTCCGTTATAGACATGGGGTGTGTAATTATATAACGATGCGGTCGCCTGATTTTGCGGAGTAACAATCATCGGATCTCTTCCCGTGTTAGTAATAGTATAGGTTTGTCCAGCTCGGTAACGGTAGAGATGCGGATTGTCCATGTAATCTCTAAATTGTAAGGAGGCAGAATTAATTTGTTTCCATAATCCGCGCCAGCGATCATTACAACCGCCGCCATCAGGACAACCATAGCCGGCCGCCCAATCAAGTTGGCTTTGGGTCGGACTTTTATCTTCAATTAAACTCTGCTCTTTTTGCAATAATACTAAAATGAATTGCGGATTGACATGATTATTAATAGCGCGGTCATAAATCGCTTGCGCTGCGCTCATTGTCTGACCGTTTGGATCGGTAACTATATAGTTAGCGATGAAGCCACCTTTAGCGCGTAGAAAAGCATCAATTTCCGCAAGGCTCATCGCGCTCTGATTAAGGATTTCTTGATCAGAAATTATGTTTTCAGCGTTAAAATCAGCAAAAGCAGTACTTGCCATAAACAAGCCAATAATAACGGCTACTGCGAATGTACTTTTATAGTAATTAATACGCATATTTATTTTGATAGTATACCGTAAAAATGGTGTTTAGACAATAAAAAACACCGATATATAATATAACGGTGTTTTTTGTATTTTATTTCACTGAAACTAAAATTTTATTTTTGAGGTCAAGGGAAATATTAACTTTATCGCCATGTTTAACTCGTCCGGCGACGATCTCGGAAGCAAGTTCATTCAAAATCATATTTTGAATTACGCGTTTAAGCGGACGGGCGCCAAAGGTTTTATCAAAACTTTTTTCTGCCAAAAGTTGCTTAACATTCTTGGCGATGCGGATTTTAATATCTTGGTTTCCGAGGCGCTTTTCAACCTTGTCTAATTCAAGTTCAATAATCTTAACAAGATCTTCTTTAAGCAAGCTCTTGAAGATAACAATTTCATCAATACGATTTAGAAATTCTAGCTTGAAATGAGCGCGTAAAATCTTATCGATTTTCTCGCGCATTTCTTCAAGTTGTATCGTCTTAACTTTTTCAGCATCTGACTGATCCGAAAATCCAATGGACATTTCTCGGATAACTTCATTACCTAAGTTTGAAGTCATGATGATAATTGTATTCTTAAAGTTTACAGTTCGTCCTTTAGCATCAGTTAAGCGACCGTCATCTAGAATTTGTAAAAGAATATTAAAAACTTCTGGATGGGCTTTCTCAATTTCATCAAACAAAATTACATTGTATGGTTTGCGGCGTACGCGATCAGTTAGCTGTCCGCCTTCTTCATAGCCAACATATCCAGGAGGGGAGCCAATCATTTTTGAAACACTATGTTTTTCCATGTATTCAGACATGTCTAAACGGATCAACGATGTTTCATCGTTAAACATAAATCCGGCAAGCGCTTTTGCTAATTCGGTTTTACCAACACCGGTCGGTCCGACAAAGAGAAAGGAACCCATAGGTTTTTTTTCTTCGTTAATGCCGACGCGAGAACGGCGGATTGCATTAGCGACAAAACTAATCGCGGCATCTTGTCCGACAACTCTTTGCCCTAATTCTTCCTCAGCGCGCGCTAATTTATTAACTTCAGATTCAAGCATTTTAGTAACCGGAATTCCGGTCCAGCGCGCAACAACACGTGCGATATCTTCTTCGTCAATCTCTTCTTTTAATATTTTTTCGCCATTGTTATTTAGCTTATTCAATTCGTTTTCTTCTTTCTTTATCTTCTTTTCAAGATCGGGTATAAGTCCATAGCGGATTTCGGCAACTCGTGTAAGGTCGTCTCCTTTGCGTTGGATAGTATCGGCTTGCGCTTTTAATTCATCAATTTTGTTTTTAAAATTTCTAATATGGCCGATTATTTCTTTTTCATTTTGCCAGCGAACTTCAAGTTGCGCGGCTTTTTCTTTAATGTTTGATAACTCTTTATTAAGCAATTTAAGCTTGCCGTCATTGCGTTTATCTCTAATAAGGCCGGCTTTATTGATTTCCATGCGCCGTATTTCTTTTTTAAGAACATCGAGTTCTTCCGGAGAAGAATCAATGGCCATACGTAAGGCAGAAGTTGCTTCATCCATTAAATCAATCGCCTTGTCAGGTAAAAAACGATCAGCAATATATCGGGAGGAAAGTTTTACTGCCGCGACAACAGCCTCGTCAGTAATTTTAACGCCATGATGCAATTCATATTTATCTTTAACGCCGCGCAAAATCGAAATAGCATCTTCTTCTGACGGTTCGCTGACATACACCGGTTGGAAGCGTCGTTCTAAGGCTGCGTCCTTTTCAATATACTTTTGATATTCGCGGGTTGTTGTTGCGCCAATAGCGCGCAAGGTTCCGCGTGACAAAGCCGGCTTAAGCATATTGGCGGCATCAGCCGCGCCATCAGCCTGGCCCATCCCGACGATGGTGTGGAGCTCATCAATAAATAAAATAATACGTCCTTCGTTAGCTTCAATTTCTTTAATTAAAGCTTTGAGTCGATCTTCAAATTCACCGCGGAATTTCGCGCCGGCGATTAATGAACCAAGATCAAGAGAAATTAATTCTTTATTCTTAAGACTTTCGGGAACGTCGCCGGAAATAATGCGCTGAGCAAGCCCTTCGATAATTGCAGTTTTACCAGTTCCGGCTTCACCGAGAAGTACCGGGTTGTTCTTTAAACGACGGGAAAGGATTTGCATGACGCGTTTAATTTCTTCGTCACGGCCAATAACCGGATCAAGTTTATTATCGCGCGCCATTTGTGTTAAATTGTTTGTATATTTTTCGATAACGCGGAAGCGAGTTTCTGGTTCTTGAGAATCAACCTTTTTATTACCGCGTACTTTCTTTATTGCTGAGAGAAGTTCTTTTCGTAGCAAGCCTTTATCCAATAAAATCTTTTGGCAAGTGGATTTAATTTCTAACATCGCCAAAAGAATATGTTCTGTTGAAACAAATTCGTCATCCATTTGATTAGCTTCTTTCATCGAACGATCGACAATGGTCGCCATTTCGGTGGTTCCTTGAACCATGCCAACCGGGGCTTGGACCTCTACTTTTGGTAGTTTTTCAATTTCAGATTCGCACAATTCACGGAGTTCTTCAGTGTCTACGCCAAGGCTTTCTAGAATCGGTTTGACCAATCCTTCTGTTTGCTCGAGTAAGGCCAAAAGCATATGCAGTCCGGCAATATATTGCTGGCCATATTCTTGAGCAATGACTTGAGCATTTATAATGGCCTCTTGTGATTTGTGGGTAAATTTGTCTAACATAAATTTTTTAGGTAATTTAGCAGTCCTATTATAAGACTGCTAAGATTAATTGTCAATCGTCGATTCTTGACCTATACTGGAATAGTAATAATCTGCGCTAATTTTACCTTTTTCGACAGATATGGACAAGACCTTTATTTTAGGTGTACCGATAACTGTCGCGACTCCGAACGAACTTTCTAAAGCGATTCGTCGTCTTTTATATCGTCGACGCGGACATATCGTTACTCCCAATCCGGAATTCTTGCTCCTGGCTCAAAAGCACCAGGAATTTTTTTCTGTACTTGAAAATGCTGATTTAAGTATTCCTGACGGAATCGGTTTAAAGTTTGCCGGCTGGCTCAAAGGCGTGAACTTGCATCGATATACCGGTTCTAATTTAGTTAAATATTTATTAGACATTGCCAATCAAAAACGCGGACGAGTGGCCATTGCTAATTGGCGAAATGGTTTGTCGACAAACGAAGAAATAGTTGAAGCAATAAAAAAACGTCACCCGCATTTGAAAACGTACGTTTTTTCTCTTGATCGAGAAAATTTTAATTATGATATCAAGCGCTTAAAGGCGTTTCAGCCCGATATTGTCTTTGTTGCATTAGGAGCACCATCACAAGATATTTTTATTCGTTCGCGCTTATTAAAGGAGTTGCCGCAAATACGTTTGGCAATGGGTGTTGGTGGCAGTTTTGATTTTTTAACCGGAAAATTAAAGCGTGCTCCGCTTCTTATACAATTTTTAGGATTTGAATGGCTTTGGCGTTTAATTAAACAGCCTTGGCGAATCAAGCGAATATATAATGCAGTTATTATTTTTCCTTTAGCGGTTATTGAATGGGAGATACGGCGTTTTCGTTATCGCAAGAACGTCGCCGCGTTTATTGTTAATAAAAATAATGAAGTATTGTTATTGAATCCAATCCGTTCACAAGCTCATTATTGGAGTATTCCGCAGGGTGGTGTTGAAAAAAATGAAAGTATTGAAATGGCTGTGCGTCGAGAAATAAAAGAAGAAACGGGACTAAGCGAGTTTACAATTCTAAGTGCTCATCGCAATATTTATAAATTTGATTGGCCAAAGTACTATACCATGCATGGCTTTAGAGGTCAGCGTCAAAGCTTGTTTATTATTAAATATGATGGTAAACCAAGTTCAGTTAAAACAAACCGTTTTGAACACCGTCGTTACCGATGGGTAAAACTTGATTGTTTGTTGCAAATTGTCAGTAGAACACGGCGAGAACAATATGAACTATTTTTGAAAAAGTATTATGAATCAATTGGAAAATAACAAAGAACGAATTATCTTAAGTGGAGGCGGAACCGGCGGATCAGTAACTCCTTTACTTGCTATCGGCGAATCATTGAAGGAAGCTTTTCCTGATCGTTTTGAATTTCATTGGGTTGGCACTGATACGGGAATTGAACGACGAATGACTGATTCGTATCCGTTTGTATATCACGCTATCGCCGCGGGCAAATTACGTCGTTATTTTTCAGCACAAAATTTTATCGACATTATTAATATTATTGCCGGTTTTTTTCAATCTCTAAATATATTAATAAAACTAAAGCCTTCATTAGTGATTAGCGCCGGAGGTTTTGTCAGTGTTCCTTTGGCTTGGGCGGCAAAGTTACTTGATATTAAAGTATTAGTTCACCAACAAGATATTCGTCCGGGCCTAGCTAATAAATTAATGTCTCCATGCGCCAGTCTTATAACTACTGTTTTTGAAAAAAGTCTTTTGGACTATGGCGAAAAAGCTCGTTGGATCGGAAATCCAATCCGTTCCGCCTTTAAAAATCTTTCCTTAAATACTACGCAGAGTAATCAAATCTTAGTATTAGGCGGCGGAACTGGTTCAGAATCATTAAATAGATTTGTTAAAAATAATATTGAAAAGATTCTTGAGTTTGCTAAGGTTGTTCATATTACCGGAAAGCATGATGTTAAATCGCAATTAAAAAATGATTTACCGGGTTATCAGTCTTATGATTTACTTGATACGGTTCATGTTGCCAAAGCAATTAATGATGCAGATTTAGTCGTGACCCGCGCCGGACTCGGAACTTTGTCAGAGCTTTCATATTTAGGAAAAGCGACAATTATTATTCCAATACCGCATTCGCATCAAGAAGATAATGCCCGTTACTTTTCGGCTCATGATGCAGCCTTTGTATTAGACCAAGAATATTTGAATGATGAAGTGTTTGTTGCTGGCTTGAAAAAGTTGATTCTTAATATGGATGAAAGAATAAAATTAGCAACTAACATGAAACAAGCGATGAAGCAGGGAGCGAATGAAGAGATTGTAAAATTAATTGATGGTTTGTTGACCCGTAAATAGTATGGATTTATCTAAGATTAAGACAATTTACATGATCGGCATAAAAGGCGTGGGAATGACCATGTTGGCCGAGTTTTTAGCGAACGACGGATTTAGTATTAGCGGTAGCGATACGACCGATATTTTTATGACTGATGCGGTTTTAGAAAAAGCAGGGATTAAGATATTTCAAGGTTTTGATGAAACTAACTTAAACGAAGATGCGGATTTAGTTGTGTATTCAACAGCCTACAACGAAACAAATAATGTTGAACTAAATAAAGCGATCTCTAAGAAAATGAGAGTCGCGACCTTTGCCCAAACTTTAGGCGAAGTATTTAATGGACGTCACGGCGTTGCCGTTTGCGGCTCGCACGGAAAAACTACGACAACGGCCTGGCTTGGTTACGTACTAGCTGAATGCGGAATCAAACCAAACGTCATGGTCGGCGCGCAAGTTCCGCAATTTGGCGGCGCGAGCTTAACCGGCGATTCAAATTATTTAGTTATTGAAGCCGATGAGTATCAGAACAAGTTGCAATACTTTAATCCGAAAATGATTTTGCTAAATAACATTGATTTTGATCATCCGGATTTTTTTGAAGATCAGGCCGCTTATGAACAAGCCTTTGTAGAATTTATTTTTAAATTACCAAAGTCCGGAATCTTAATTGCTAATTTTGACGATAAAATAGTAAAGCGATTATCACAAGCTTATTGTAATGGTCGTGTCATCGGCTATGGAAAAAGCGCCGAAGCTGATTACCGAATTTCGGGAATAGAATGGGATGGACAAAAACAATATTTTAAACTGCAAATGCGCGATGACGAAGGAGTTTCTGACGTTGGTGAATTTTCTATTGCGTTGAATGGCGAACACAATGTTCATAATGCCGCGGCCGTTATTATTGCAGCTATTGAATTAAACGCGGATTTACATCTTATCCGTCGCGCAGTCGGAGAATTTACCGGAACCGCGCGCCGCATGCAAAAGATGGGGGAATTTAATAAGGCCGTTATTATTGATGATTATGCTCATCATCCAACGGAAATTCAGGCGACTTTAAAGGCTTTAAAGCAAAAGTATGATGATAAAAAGATCCGAGTAGTATTTCACCCGCATACCTTTAGCCGAACAGAAGCTTTAATTGACGATTTTGCTGAAAGTTTTTCTAAGGCTGACGAAGTTATTGTTCTTAATATTTATAGTTCAGCGCGAGAAGAAAATGGAGAAATTACCGGTGAGCAAGTTGCTGAATAT
>CAYGIU010000018.1:0-10721 GCA_964350015.1 uncultured Gammaproteobacteria bacterium | reverse complement strand
GTACGCGGCGGCTAAAGCGGATTCGATTGTAGTAATAACGGCCTCGTACGAAAGACCCTTTTCCTCACAAATCTGCTTTATGGCGTTAGTAATTTCACTCATACACTATAATTTCTATTAAAATAGCCAGTATTTAACAATACTAGCTTTATAAGTTTAGAATACCATAAGAGTGTTTTTTGGTCAATATTAGTTAAAAATAAGCCTTTTTATAGTAGCTATTGACAAAATGGCAATAATATGATATATTTAAGCCAATAATAAAAACAAATTAAGCTCAGGAGGGAAAAAATGAGCACTTTAAAATTTAAAATAGTTTTATTTTTAGCCGCTTTTATTGCTTTAACTACAGTTAAAGCTGTACAGGCCCAGGGAATTTTCGGCACTATAAAAGAAGTTTTTGTTGGTGAATCTAATAAAGTAGATACCAATGGAAACCCCCTTAACTATGAAGGGGAGGACATAGAAGATTGGCAAGAAAGAGAACTTGCCAAACAAAATGTTGCTATCCTAAAAAGTACTGAAGTCATTACTTTGGACATGGGCGGCAAATATATTCTTGTTAATAAAAACAAAGAGAGGATGGGAATCATATATAATTCACATCCTACTATGTCTCAAACCGTCGTTGTGAAATACCATGACAAGATAATATATTCTGGCACTATCCGTCCCAAAAAAATGAAGCGTATTTTTACACTTCATTATCCAGATGAAGATCAGCTTTGTGTCGAATGGACCCTTAACGGTCAGACACGAACTGTTACCTCTCAATTCCCTGATGGTTACGCAGTAGCCGAAGGACCAATGGGAGATCTTGCTCATTTCATTTCTGGTGGCTGGACCCTACAAGAATACACTCCTGACCTTTATACTTGGCAGGAGTAAAAAATAATTGTTCATTCAAAAAACCCGTTTACAAAAGTAGACGGGTTTTTGATTTTCTATTATTGATTTACGGGAGGGTTTGCTCCGCCCGCTCCGGGAAGATTAGAGAATACAAAGTAGGTAATGGCATAAGCGGCAACGACAATAATGATTCCGATAACCGCCGCCCGTAAAGTATCTTTAGCTTTAGTAATTTTTTCTTCGTCACCCGCAGCACTCATCCAATTATATCCGGCAATGATTATTAAGATAACAAAAATGATTCCGAGCAATCCTAAAAATCCCTTAATCGCCGCTCCAACAATAGTTCCGATCGTTGCGCTCGAATCATACCCGGCTTCTCGTTGCACAAGCCCCGTATTATTAGTAAGTTGTCCCGTGACATTTTGACTTAAAAATCCAGCTTGAACCGGTAAGACCGAAAGTATTGAGAAAAATAGAACAATTAAAAAATATAATTTCTTCATATTATTGGTTAGCTGGAGGATTACTAATATTTCCGGTTCCGCCCAACAAATATCCGGCAACAAATTTCCAAATTGCAAAGGCCGCAACGATAATAATCAAACCGATAATTGCTGAACGCAAAGTATCTTTTGATTTTTCAATCTTTGACTCATCTCCATGTGCTGTCATCCAGCTATACCCAGCAATCAACATTAAAATTATAAAAACAATTCCCAACAAACCAAGTAAGGCATTAATAACTGCACCAACAATAGCCAATGCTCCAGTTTCATTTGTTGCCGTATATCCGGCTCCTGTGCCAACACTTTTAAGACGTCCTAGTAATGGCGATTCTTGTGGTACGACAACATTATTACTTTGCGCAAAAACAACTGGACTCGCCAAGGAAAGGAATAAAGCTAGTGATACAAGCCAACGATATAGTTTCATATTTATTGATTACTTGAAATTGTTGATTCGCCCGCTCCCCAAATCTTACTGATGGCAAAGATACTGATAGCGTAGGCAGCAATAACGATAACCAAACCAATAACTGCGGCACGAATCGTATCTTTTGCTCTTTCAACTTTTTGTTCGTCCCCTTCAGCTGTCATCCAATTAAATCCGCCGTAAATCATTAAAAGCATAAAGATTACGCCCAAAAAAGAAAGGAATGTTGAAATAATTGAGCTAATTCGCTCATCAAGTGTTGGCTCGTTTCCTGGATTATAACCAGCTTGTGACGCGACATTATTTACCTTTTCAAAACCAAAACCACTCGGTGGAGCTTCATTGTTTACTGAAGCAACACAACACACTGGTGTTGGAGCAATGCAATTTAATGTTCCGGGTGATGTTTCACCTGTCCCACAAGCAGCCTTACATGTTCCACTGCAAGTTTCCTGAGCTGAAGCAACACCTAAGAATAAGCTAAAGCTAATTGAACTAATTAAAATAAAATAAATTATTTTCTTCATACATTACTTGAACCATTTAATAAAGTTTGTCCGACAAACCTAGTAATTGCATAGGCCATTGCCACTAGTATTAGTCCGATAACCGCTGCAATAATTATTTTTCTAGCTTCATCAATTCTTTCCTGGTTTCCTCCAGCCGTCATCCATAAAGTTCCTGCCCAAATCATTAAGACCAGAAAAATAACCCCAACTAATGAAACTACTTGTCTAGCAACTTTTCCGGCGACTTCTTGTGGAGAAGAAAATGAACTGTCCTGAATTCCCGCTTTCGTTGCTGTTGTATTAATCGAAGACTTGTAATCATCTATTACGCTTGCCGTAACCAATTGAGGAACAATGACGAATAAACAGAAGCTTGCAACAACAATAAAATATTTCATACTAACCGCCGAAGGCCGTTCCGATAAAGTTCGTGATGGCATAGGCTGACAATATAATAACCAAACCAATAATCGCGGCAATTAAAATCTGCTTAGCTTTTTTAACACGCTCTTCGTTTCCTCCGGAAGTCATCCACATCAAACCGGCGATAATAACTAATATAAAAAAGATCGTGCCGGTAAAACCAAGCACCGATCCAAGGATTTTTCCTATAAGCGTAGGAATATCAGAGCCAACACTATTTAATCCACTCGGTCCTGCTGCCGCACCCAAACCCGTTTCAATCGCAAAAACAGGTCGGGCAAAAAGTCCGGCCACTAAGGCAACTAACGATGTGCGTAGTAACGATTTTGCCATATGCTTCTTTGATGCCAAATAGTTTTGCATCAAGGAAGCGGGCCCGAAAGACTTCAGGCCCGACAAGCGGAACTAGTTGTTTGTCGCTTTCATCAAACTGTTGATGACGAACTGTGCGATACCAAACGCCGCCATGATAATAACTAAACCAATAATACCCGAAACGATAAGTTTACGAGCTTCTGCGACCTTGTCTTCATTACCGCCGGCAGTCATCCATTTGAAACCGCCCAATAAGATAATGATTACAGCAACGATACCTAGGAAACCTAGGATAACGCGGATGACGCTCGCAACAATGGCGCGCGGATCGCGCTGTCCAAGTCCGGTGTCTTCCGAGAAGTTCTGATCGTTATAGTTGTCGCCCCAAAGATTTAAATTACCGCTTACGGCATGGGCCGGTGACACGGAGAAGGCCATGGCCGGAACGACGAGTAAGTTAAACGCCAAAAGGCATGCTAATATTTTTTTCTTCATATGTCACCCCCTCTCTATATTTACGTATCTTTACTCTTATAAAGATGATATTAACATGATACCATAAAACATATAAATATGAAACAAAATAAACTAGCGCTAGCGGCCTGGATCGCCTTCTATATATTTATAGCCTCTCTCTTCACGGTCAATTGCTTCGGCTACCTTGATCCGGACTTTGGTTTTCACCTTCAGGTCGGAAAAGATATCATTGCCAGTGGCTCAGTACCACATGACCAAATCTATATGTGGACACTGGAGGGCAAAACCTGGGTTGATCATGAATGGCTTTCAAATGTGCTCACTAGTGGTTTATGGAGCCTTGGTGGCTATCTTGCGGTTGCGGCATTTTTTATACTTTTACCTCTGGCCGGAATTATCTTACTTAATAAACATGTCATAACTCATTATTTAAAAAGTCCAAACGAACAATTTGTTTTTGCGTTGATTGAATTGGCCGCAGTTTTTGCTTGCTTACCACATTTCGGTGTTCGCTTACAAGAAATCAGTTTCTTCCTTTTTATAATTTTGTTTATTATCATTGATCGCTTTAGAAAAACAAAAAATGTAAAAAGTATCCTCTGGCTTATTCCTTTATTGTATCTATGGGCATGCTTACACGGTGCTTTCCCTTTAGCGGTGGCTGTTGTACTTGGTTGGTTATGCTATGAACTTCTTATTTTCATTTGGAGTTGGTTAGCGAAAAAAGAGAATGAAGCTCCTCTTTCAAAAAAACAACTACTTAGTGTCATGGCGATTGGACTCATTGCCGTCGCAACTACTTTTGTTACTCCCTATGGCCCAGAGCTTTATAATTTTTTGAGTGAGTATGCTTCAAACAGTTATTACATGTCACATATTCAGGAATGGCGCTCACCACTTAAACCGCCTTTACGTAATGATCAAATAATTTTTTCAATCATCGTTATAACTTTTCTTATTGCAACCTGGCATTCGTTAAAAAGGCGCTTACCATTATGGAAACTTCTTATTTGTGCGGTCCTAGCGCTTATGTCAATGCGCTCCGTTCGGCATTTTCCTTTGTGGGCGATTGCGGCGCTCATCTTCGCTGCTCCGCTCTTCATCTCGCCACTTTTAAAAAACAGAAGTTTCCCATATCCAAGAATAATCAGCAGCTTCTGTATTGTCTTTTTATTATTAGTATCAATTTTTTCTTTTTCAAAAGCTCAAATTACCAATGATCCATTTGGCTTTTTTTGTAAAAATTATCCTTGCGGCGCCGTTCAATTTATAAAAGATCATCAAGAATATAGTCGTTTAAAAATCTTTAACCATTATGGCTGGGGCGGATTTATTATTGGAGCATGGCCCGAGCAACGTCTTTTTATTGACGGTCGTTTACCGCAATACAGTTTTGCCGGCCATTCACTCTTAGAAGAATACAACCAATTCTTTAAAAAAGACCTTTCGGAAAAATTGCTTAATCAATATGGAATTCAAATGGTAATCTTTCGATCAAGTGCCGACATGTATAAGCCTGATTTTTTTGAACGCTATATACTCGGTAGAAAAGAATATCAGCGCAGCAATACTTTAATTGATTATTTAAATGCCAATCCAAAAACATGGAAGCAGGTATATTCTGATTCACTAAGTGCTGTCTGGGTCAGACAATAATATGAATAGTTTTTTTAATAAAAAATTATTAAAAAAATCCATTCCCTGGATTATCTTTTCTATTTTACTTTTTTCATTCCACTGGCGTTATGAGTTAAACGCAGATGAAGGAGCTGTCCTTAACGCGGCCTGGAATATTATTAATGGAAAAAAGCTCTACACTGATGTCTTCGAATTCATAGCTCCGGGAGCGCCGTATCTATTAGCTGCTTGGTGGAAACTGACAAACGTTAGTTATGTCAGCGCCAAAATATTTAGTTTATTAATTCTTCTTTCCGGAACAATCGCCGTCTATTTAAGTGGCGCGCAATTTTCTCTTCGTCGTTGGAAATTTTTGGCTCCGGCCGCTTTTGTTATTGCTTCAAGTTTTTGGCAGCCGATAAATCACAATACATTTAATATTGCAGCAATTGCTTGGGGACTGTATTTTATAATTAAGGCAATCAAAAATCCTCAACACTATATTAATTTTACTTCTGCCGGAATATTTTTTAGTCTAAGTATTTTATTTCTTCAACACAAAGGATTGGCAGCTTCTAGTATTATCGGTCTCTTGTTATTGTGTTTCTCGGCTCGATCAATTATTCCGCTACGCGCTTTAGCTGCCTATCTTATTGGATTACTTATTCCCTTAATTCCTATTTTTCTCTACTGGCCAAGCTCCGTTTTATATCAGCATCTAATTGTTTTCCCGAGCCAACACTATCAAGCAGTTAACGCTTTACCGCTTTTATTGTGGATGGGCTGCACAGCAAGCTCTTTATTACTTTTTGCTTTTGTAGCACAAAGTTCCGAAGTAAAATCTAGGCCCGCCTTAAGCGTGCTTTTATTAACAGGAATTTTTCTTTTAATCACTAGCTTACCTCGTCCTGATGGAGCTCATATATTATTAGCCCTAACTCCATTCTTTATAGTGCTCGCTATTTTCTTTGAAAGTTTCTTAAACCAAAAACTAGAATTAATTCTTTTCACGTCTTTTTGGTTTTTATGCAGTTTACTTATTATTATACAAACCCCGCCTTTTTCAAGAACCGCGCAAAGTGTCATTTCTAAAATACAAGAAACCTGCGCTAGCACAGCGACGATCTACGCCGGACCTTTTATGCCAAATTTATATTTTGAACTTAGAACTTTAAGCACGACGCGTTTTTCAATGTTATTTACTGACATGAATACAAATGAACAATTTATTGAGGCCGCTACTAACCTAGAATCTAATCCTCCTCACTGTGTTATTGTTAACTACTCTATGGTGCAACACTTTAATTACAATCAGAACAATCCCGTTGATTTGTTTATCGCTAATAATTATCATCTTAGCGGAACTTATGGGACTGTAAAAATTCTTTCCCGCTAATATGCGACTTGAAATTTGCCTTCCAATATACAACGAAGCTGCTATTCTTTCACAAAGCGTGAATCAAACTTTTTTATTTTGCGAAAAAAATCTTTCTGATTACGACTGGTCGATTATGTTATTAATTAATGGATCATCTGATAAGTCTGAGTTAATAACTAAAGAATTATCCACCTCTCATAAACAAATACAGTATCGAATATATACAGAAGGTGGCAAAGGGCGAACTTTGCGCCGCTATATATTAGAAAGCAATGCGGAAATTCTTATATATATGGACGCTGACCTAGCGGTTGATCTTAACGACATTCCTTTACTTATTAAACCAATAGCAGAAAACAAGGCGGATATTGCCATTGGCAACCGCTTTCATCCAAACTCAGTTGTTGAGCGCGGTTTATTTCGAGAAATACAATCAAATTGCTATAGTTATCTCTCGCGCTTTTTATTTTGGCAGCCGTTTCATGATTTACAATGCGGCTTCAAAGCGCTTCGCCCCGCAGTTTTTAAAGATATCGCCGAGAAAGTTAAAAACCCCGGTTGGTTTTTTGACACTGAATTTATCGTCTATGCTCATAAACAAAATCTGCGCATTGCCGAAGTCGCTATTAATTGGAAGGACGCCCGACTAGGCCCGCGTCAAAGCAAAACCAATATTCTACTTGGAACACCTCGCTTTATTCTCCAGGTTCTCAAATTCTGGTTTAAGCTCGTTTTTAGAGCCTAATGTAACTACAGAAGCCTAAGCGCGTTGTGTTATACTAGTATTATAGAATATCACAATGCCTAACCCTCGATTTATAAGACACAAGCCAGGCTACTGGCAAGATAGTAAACCAAGTATCCGAACTACTCGTCCGGCGCTGCGCCGCATCCGAGAGCACTCCAATATTGCTGCTTGGCGAACTCTTTGGCAGAAACCAGAGTTTAAAAAATTCGTCCGCTACGGCATAGGTGGATTTGTTATTGCCGTAGTTATTTTTTTTCTATGGCTTTCGTATGGATTACCAGATCCAAATAAATTAATCACACGCGAAGTTCCGGAAAGCACTAAAATTTATGACCGTAGCGGAGAAACTATTTTGTATGAAATTCATGGGGATGAAAAAAGAACCTTGGTTACACTCGATAAGATTCCGGAAAATGTTCGCAACGCAACAATCGCTATTGAAGATAAAAACTTTTATAGTCATAAAGGTTTTAGTATTTGGGCGATGTTCAGAACCGCCGTCACCAATGTTTTATTTAACCGCAAGGCCGGTGGATCAACACTCGATCAACAGTTTGTAAAAAATGCAGTTCTTACGGATGAGAAATCTTATATTAGAAAACTTAAGGAAGTTATTCTTGCTTACCGTCTTGAAAAAAAGTTTTCCAAAGACGAAATTTTGCAAATGTATTTCAACGAAATCCCTTATGGCTCAAACGCCTATGGAGTTGAGGCGGCTAGTTTAAAATATTTCGGGAAAAATGTTCAAGATATTAATTTATCAGAGGCGGCAATTTTGGCGGCCATAGTTCAAAGTCCAACACGCTATTCCCCTTATGGTCCAAACAAGGACACATTAATCGCTCGACAACATTACGTACTTGATTTGATGGTTGAACAAAAAATGATTTCAGAAGACGAAGCAAATAAAGCCAAAGAAGCGAAACTTGCGTTTAGAAATCCTTCAGACAGCATCATGGCGCCGCACTTTGTCTTACACATCAAGCAAATGCTCGCAGAAAAATATGGTGAAAAAACTGTTGAACAAGGTGGTTTAAAAATTATTACTACACTTGATACCTATAAACAAAAAATCGCCGAGGAAGCTGTTTTGAAACGCGCTGAAGAAAATGATAAACGCTTTAACGCAACTAACGCCGCGCTTGTTTCGATTGATCCTAAAACTGGACAGGTATTAGCGATGGTTGGTTCACGTGATTATTTTAATGAAGATATAGATGGCCAAGTAAACATCGTCTTAAAACAACGCCAGCCGGGCTCTTCAATTAAACCAATTGTCTATGCTACTGCTTTTTCCAAGGGCTATACTCCAAACACAATTTTATATGATGTGCAGACTAATTTTTCAACAACCGGAACTCCATATGAACCTCGCAACTACAATGGACAAGAATATGGACCAGTAACAATGAAAAAAGCTTTAGCAGGATCATTAAATACACCGGCTGTAAAAACTCTTTATTTGGCCGGATTAAAATCAGTTCAAGAAGTGACGAAAAAATTAGGTTATACAACACTTGATGACAATAGTCGTTTTGGTCTTTCTTTGGTCTTAGGAGGCGGCGAAGTTACTTTACTGGAACACGCTAATGCTTTTAGTGCTTTTGCTCGTGACGGCGTCTTACATAACCCAAGTTTCATTTTAAAAGTTGAAGATAAAACCGGAAAAACATTAGAAGAGTATAAAAGTGAAGAACGCCGCGCTTTTGAATCAAACATCGCTCGACAAATAAACTCTGTACTTTCAAACAACAGTGAACGTGCGTATATTTTTGGAGCAAGTAACTTCTTAACACTTGGTAATCGTCCAGTCGCCGCTAAAACCGGAACAACAAATAATAACCGTGATGCCTGGACCATCGGCTACACACCTTCATTGGTTACTGGTGTTTGGGTTGGTAATAGTGATAACACTGAAATGAAAGCTGGCGCTGATGGTAGTATTGTTGCCGCCCCAATTTGGAATGAATATATGCGTCGAGTTTTAGGTGATAGTAATGTTGAAAATTTTGCCGCTCCAGAAATTCCCGTTACCGGCAAAGCCGTCCTTGATGGAACTAGTTCTGCAGAAGTAAAAGTTAAAATTGATAAAGCCTCGGGCCTACTCGCAACTGAATATACGCCAGCTAGTTTTATTGAAGAAAAAACTTATCGCCAGGTTCATGATATTTTATTTTATATTAACAAAGCTGACCCACGAGGTGAGGCACCAAAAAATCCAAGTTCAGATCCTCAATATAATTTATGGGAGAGCCGAGTTCAGGCTTGGGCGATAAAAAATAAAATTAACACTGAAGATCCACCAACAGAAAAAGATAATTTACACATTCCAGAAAACCTTCCTGTATTCTCAGTTGAAAATTTTAGTGATGGACAAACAATTAATAATGATACTCTTAATATAAAAATAACCGCCTCGGCTCCTCGAGGGGTTAGTCGCGCTGAATATTTAATTGATACTTTAATGCTACAAAGTGTTACTACGTATCCTTTCAATCTTGAAAATGCGCCTATCAGTCATTTATCAAGTGGTTACCATGAACTTACTATTAGGGTGTGTGATGATATTGATAATTGTTCTGAGAAAAAAATAAACTTCAACTATAAGCCAAGTAAATTTCCGGCTATAAATCTACGACGTTAATTATTTTTTGATAGGCATAATAATGTACATAAAAGACGGGTCAGACTCGTCTTTTATAATACATGGAGTTTGATCATCAATCACTTCAAAGATTACGGAGTTACCAGCAACTGCATTTAAGCCATCTAAGACATAGCGATAATTTAAGGTAATCGACGCATCAACTCCAGTAATAACAGCGTCTAATTGTGAAGCATGTTCGCCTGCCTGACCCGAAGCTGCAGACACTGTAAGTACTCCTTTTGTCGATAAGGAAAAAATAACATCATTCACCCCACTTTTTGAAAACAAAGCAGCTGCTTTAACTGCCCTAATAATATCCTCCTGAGGGAGCATAGCGCGGCACTGGTGCTTGATTGGAATAATTTGATGGTAGTCAGGGTATTGACCATCAATCAAGCGTGAGACGAGCTCTGTTGACCCCACAACAAACAAACACTGATTATCAGAGGCATACATTAAAACATCATTAGCACTTTCTCCGTCTTCATTTTTTTCACTAGAAATAATACGAACTAATTCTTGGAGTGTTCTGGCTGGAATAATTAGTTTTTGATCTACTGGAATATTAGTTTCAACATCGACTTTTTTTTCAGACAAGCGATAACTATCAGTTCCCGCTAATACTAATTCAGTTCCGGAAAGTCCAAAAAATACTCCGGAAAGTTCTAGACGAGCCTCATCACTCGAAACAGAAAAAACTACTTTTGATAAAGATTTTTTAAATAAATCAGCAGAAATTTTAATAAAATTAGTTCTTTCAATATTTGGAATTAATGGAAACTCTTCTGGACCAATTCCTTTTATTTTTGTTTTATATGAACC
>CAYGIU010000017.1:0-10728 GCA_964350015.1 uncultured Gammaproteobacteria bacterium | reverse complement strand
TTCACTTAATCTCATTCCGGCAGCCGCCGCTTCTTTCGGAACTAAACTTACTTGCGTCATTCCCGGAATCGTATTTATTTCTAAGAAATAAATCTTTCCATCCTCAGAAACAATAAAATCAGAACGGGTCAATCCGTCGCATTCTAAATGCGCATGAATCTTTTTGCTTAAGTTTTGGATTTCATCGGAAACTGATTTATCAATCCGCGCCGGACAAATCTCTTCTACAGTTTTTGAATTATATTTTGCTTCATAATCAAAGAATTCTTCGTCATGCATAATAATTTCTACAACTGGTAATGCAATTAATTCACTATCATTACTATTTCCCAAAACACCACAAGTAAATTCGCGTCCTGTAATATATTGTTCAACTAAAACGCGCTCATCTTCTTTAAAAGCACTTTCGAGCGCTGCGGGCAAATCATCCTTTGATTCAACAATACTAACGCCAATACTCGAACCTGATTCATTTGGTTTAACGACGCAAGGAAATGGAATGTTTTCAAGCTGATTTTGATTATCTTTTTCCACTACTATACTGCGCGGCACCATTACTCCTATTGATTGCACAGCTTCTAACGTCGCTTTTTTATCCATTGCCAAACGACTCGCCGTAACCCCCGAACCAGTATAAGGAATTTTTAAATTATCTAAAATTAATTGAACCGTTCCGTCTTCACCGTATTTTCCGTGTAAGGCTATAAAGACAATGTCAGTAGTTTTATCAGCGAGCTGAGTATTATTTTTATGCCAATCGTGATCGTCGCCGAGTTCAAGAACAGAGATATCATATTTGTCGGGATTCAAAGCACTCGCGATACTTTGCCCGCTTTTAAGGGAAATATCACGTTCGCTAGAAAATCCACCGCAAATAATAGTTACTTTTAGTTTATTCATATAAAAAGCATAGTCTAAAAAGGCTAAAAAGACAATTAAAAAACCTCTCTATCGCGTTAGCAATAAAGAGGTTTATTTTAGGAGAATAATGCCTTGAAAAGCATTATCTTATTTCACGAGAACCATTTTTTTGGTCTCGGTAAAAGAACTGCTTGTTAATCTGTAAAAATAGGTGCCGCTTGATAAACTCGAGGCATCAAAACTTACTTCGTAAGTTCCGGGTCTCAATGTTTCGTTTACCAAAGTGGTAACTACTTTACCGGTAATATCAAATATGAATAATTTAATATTCTCGGATTTGAGAATCTCAACCTTTATTTTGGTTGAAGGATTAAACGGGTTAGGATAATTTTGACTCAAGCTGAAGTTCTGAGGAACTTCAGTAGAGATAGGTGTTATCCCAATAAGATGCTCACCGGTAATTACTAATCCACCGGTTCCAACGATAAATACATTTGTCGCTGTTGTGGCCAGATCATTTAAGAATATTGAGCCGGTTCCCCACACAGTGTTTGCAAAAGTATTTCCCGCGTCAGTTGATTTAAGGATTCTACCTTTGCTTCCGTTTGTTGGATCATTAACATATCTTCCTGAGACATAAACAACATTAGGATAGCCAGGAACAACTGATACAGCATATAAAGTACTTCTACCATCAATTGTTGTATTCTCCACCCAAGTTAATCCAGCGTCAGTGGTTTTAAACATAGTAGGCGTAAAAACACCTGATATGATCTCGCCACCAACAATAAAACCATTATTTCCGTTTAGATATACATCAAGTGTCGACAAACTTCCTGTCCTAAACTTACTTCTATCATTTGTCCAGGAATTTCCATTATCAGTACTAACAAACAAATTTGTCGTACCTGCAGATCCTACTAATATCTTGTTATTAGAACAAGCTATTGAAGTAAGATTTTCATCATTAATAGGGATGGGAAGTAATGCCCAGTTTAATCCACCATTAGTAGATTTAATCGCAGTTGAAAAATCACCAACTGCAATAACTGTTTGAGCATCTACGAAACAAATGTCATTTAATCCAGCAGCTACAGGATTGCTACTTGTCCAAGTAGCACCCGCATTAGTAGTCCTAAGAATAAGACCGCTATTACCTACAACATATCCGGTATTAGCATCTAAAAATTTTATTTTCATTAGATGCGTTGAGACTCCCGGTGTTAACGGGGACCAACTTGCGCCGGCGTTTGTTGTTTTAATTATTGTTCCATTATTTCCACACACATAACCGGTATTATTATCAGTGAAATATACACCGCGTAAAATCTCGGTTGTGCCTGTTATCATCTGCTGAAATTCAGCATATGTTGAAGCTGGACCAAGGACGCAGATAAGCGCCACAAGGCAAAAAAGAATTTTTCTCATTCTCATTTCCTCCAGGCCTGCGCGGCCCGTTTAATTTATAATTTAGTTTTTAATATACTTTTCTATTACTACTTTAGTAAGAAAATTCTACCATATTTTTGCCTATATGGTAACATTTTTTTAAAAATAAGTCAAGGATACTAAGAAAAAAGCCCTATCGTTAGGGCTTTTTTACAATAATCCTTTTATTGAATTTGACTACATTACCTGGCGTATCCGGCTTCTGACCCCAGTTATCAGTAATAGTAATTTCAGGTTGAGCTACACAGCAAGCACCCCCCTCTCCACAAACTGAGGTGTTATTTGTATAACACTCATTACCATTTCCTGGATAACTAGCTACTAAATCATAATAACTATAGCGATGTGTAATCTGACGCGGATTAACATCAGCCATATTACCGTTCAATTCAAATTTTTCTGGACCATCATCTGTATTATAACCCCAGTTTACTAGTATGTATTTCAAAGGCAATTGCTCAGGATCAGTTTGTGTATTGAAAGAAAGATTTACATATTGAGAACCGTCAACTTCAATGTCTGTTGTGTTGATACCATTTACTCGTACATCATTAACCTTCGGATAGATAAGACAGTAGTCATTATTATTCGTTTCATTCTTCAAAGGACGCGGCGCCAATCCCGTTCCGTTACATTCCGATAATCCGTAGTTATGACTAAAGGCGCTTTGTTCTACACATTGCTGTGCACCGCATTGACTACTATCAGTACAATAATTTCCTGTTCCTCCGCAACGCTTTGTTGAATATTGAGGAGATCCACCAGTAACCCAGCTATATACTTTCCATGCAGCAGTTCCCGGATACAAACGTCGCAAAACATCTAGCGCCTGAGAAGTCCCGGCATTTGGCGTTGCATCAACAATCTTATAATCTTTTGCTCTGTTGTAACAATAGAATAAACAACCGACGTCATCAGTGGTGTCAGAGTTATCAGCATCAAGCCGCCAAACTCTATTTGCTTGTTGCACCGCACTACAATTCTTTCCTCCTGAAACAGGGCAACTAGAAGTACTACTACATCGATTAACATCAAAAACGTTACAACCGTCCTGAATCATTGAAGGAGGACAATTTGAACCGCAATCTTTATAATCTAATCGAGCAGCAACTGCTGGCTCACAAACATCCCAATCTGAAACAGTCTTCGAAGCAGCACCATCTTCTTCGGTTCCTACCCAATAATCTGTATTTACATTAGTACAATTGCCACTACCACAATCAGAATTTCCATTGCTACAAACACCATAATTAGGATTAAAACTGTAGGGCTGATCAACTGAGCATTTATTCATCGGATTTGAGGTGGCCCCGTAATACGAGATAAATGAATTAATATTATTATTTATATCAACTGTCATATTTCTATACACACCGGCATTAAATTGTGCCGCCGGTTGATATGAACCATAATATCCATCACCCTGGCCCCAGCGTAAAGCAGGGATATTAACAAGCGGACCGCCTTTTCCTCCGAAATCTATTTTCATTTCACTTGTTGGATAAAACAGAGGGTCAGCCGGGAAAATTTCATTTCCATTCAGTAATGACTCATCCGGCATGATATAACTTGAACCTTGAGAAATACGTTTATTGAAATAAATACTTGTATCAACTTTAACAAATTTATTACAGTAGAAAGCAGGAATTCCAGAATTCTGCGCAGTACATTGATCAATGGCATCAATACAATAGAAAGTTCCGTTATCTCCAAAATTAACATTAGTTCCCTCTTCGGTTGTATCACCGGCAATGCGACTGACCGGATACCAAAGCAAGCAGGTTCCCGGATCCTTAGGATCATTTTCTAAACAGTATCCGCGAATACCCTTATGAGTTACGTTATCTTTATCAGTGTATAAGCAAGACAATGAATTTTCTTTTGCGTACAAACGGCATGTTGAACCAATAAACTGTGGACGTTGTAATATAGGTGGATTTGCGGTGGGTGGTGTTAAGTCCGCACAATTGGTTTGATCATAACCCGGCAATGAACAACGGTTATTAAGACCGGCTTCAATTCGAACGTCATCAATATAGGCATCGCCCCCGCCATTTTTCTTAAAGTAAATCTTATAGGAAGCGGCATTGGCTTCAATTCCAAACGATTGTTTAACCCATTGATTCTGCGGATCATCCTGCCCAATAGTAGCGACCGGGAAACTACCGCTACCTGTCTGACTATCCATTCTGATTTCCAATCCAGCACCCTTACTGTACGAATAGAAAGTCAAAACATAACGCTGTCCCGAGCTCATACTAATCGGCTCATTCTGAGTAACAAATTCGTCACTAGGAATTTTTAGAATACCTTGACCTTCCGGAGCTAGAAAGTCTCCGGTAACCTGTCCTTTAATCGGTTGATATTGATTCAAACTTTCCGAACTAATTTGACCAGGTTGCGTTAAAAATTTAGGAGCTAAACCATTGCCTTTATTCCAACCACCTTGATTTTCAAAACCACCATTAGTAATCGAAACTAATTGTCCAACCTGAGTCATTTCACCTAGATTATAAAAATCTTTAAGAGCGCTTTCCGGTTGATTATTTTCATCCAAACCATAGTAACCAACCTTACTGTAACCGGTTAAGTTTGAAATTGCCGTACGAGAAACGTCTTGATTTTGCTTTGTTGGTGCGTCAATAAAACTATTACAATTACCATTAGCATCAAGCGAATCGCACAATCCAACATTCAAACACGTTTTCTTTGTCGGATCATTAGGATCCGGTAAATAAGTAGTACAGGCAAGCCATTTTGAACAAACACGATCCGGCGCTACCTTGAGAAGAACGTTAGCGTTTTTCGGATCAGTAGTTAGAGGCGCGACTCCCTGACTTGGTGGAGTGTCGTAGGTTGCATCAGCATTATAAATAAGAGAAGCTTTCTTATTGCCGTTCTGTGCACGTTCGTTAAAGAGGACTGAACCCTGATTATTATTAACTAAGCCATTATGCGAAGTTCTGTCTAGATTTTGTGATAATTGATAATCAACAATTGCCTGGCGTAAGTAAACTTCGACACCACTAGATATATTATTTGGCTCACCAGACTTAGAATTTGTACGAGTTATTATACAATCAACAGTATCATTACTTACACTTGATTGATTTCCAGAATTTCTCTGAATATAGAAGATAATGCTTTTATCTTTTCCAATAGTTAGCTCGGAAATATTCGCGCTTGAACAATTCGGATCCGTATCAGTCTGACACAATGTAAAGTTATTAACGCTATCCAATATTCTTAATCCTTCACGATTAACAGGATTACCGCCATCGCATCGTATCTTAACAGAAACCGGGTTACTACCAGGCGTTGGACGAGCATCGCCTTTAAGAATATAAGCAGTCTGCTCAAACAAAGAAATTTGCTGAGTCGCCGTATTAGCTTCCGTACCATTTTCCCAACCCTCAACCTGAGGATCAGTATCAAGATTTAAATAATCAGGATTTTGAATTAAGTTATCATTAATCTTTGAAAGCGGTTCAATATATTCGGTACAACCGGCTTGATCCGCATTACAAGCACCAGCCCATTCCGACGGTTGAGAAATTCGGCCTGTCGATCCTCCCGGACCAATCGTTTTATCAGAAGCGTAAGAACACGGTATATCGTCCGTAACCATCGCACAAGTTTGACCGGCGCTACACTCGCTATCAGCGCTACACAACGCTCCAGTTCCATTAGGTCCGCAACGTTTAACTTTCTTTTCGTACCAACCGTAATTATTCGCTTCTAAGCCTTGCTTTAATCTCCATTCACACACCTGATTCCCCGGATCCTTAAAGTACACAACACCATTATTACTATCACTCCATTGACTACAACCTACAGCGTTTGAATTACAAATAGTTGTGTTATACGTATCCGAATCTGTTTTCTTATAGACATCAGCAAAGGTCAGTATATTGTCATACTTTGTTCCCTGACCCAAGCGCGAACAACCCTTAGATCCGAAATCACAAAGCTTTGTCTTATCATACACAACATTTATCATTGTGTCGGCCGGAACTTCAACGCAGCTCGTTTCAGTTGGCTGGCAAATGCCGTCATCGTTAGTATCATTATAAAGCTTCTTACGATGATCGCGAGAATTTTGTGTATCAATCATCTGTTCGCAACCAGCTGCCGAATCCTGACATAATTGCGAGAAGCTATGTAGATTATATCCTTGATTCGAAGAATCGGTATATTTGCTGCAACCCAACATATAGCGCAGGGCATAGTTCCCTACTATATCCTGATCACATTCATCCGGAGTTTCCCAAGAATTCTTAACAAGGTAATAACGGTTTGGCACTTCTGTTAAACGAATGTTATCAATATACACAGCACTAGAAAACTTAATTTGCAAAACTTCTCCGGTACTTCCTCCTGGACCGCTACCTGGACCGCCTATTGGAGTAACTTCATGATCAAGGTTAGTAAGGTTAAAAGTATATAGACGCCAATCAGTGTTCGTAACTCCGGCGCCATTTGTCATGAACGACGCTACTTGATTGTCTTTATTATGCAAATCAATTGAACTTACTACTGTCGAACCGGCTTGCGCTTTAGCCAGGAAACTAATTGTATACGAATAATTACGGCGTACTGATTCACCAACAGTTTTCTCGATATCTGTTCCTAATAATGAATGTCCTCCTAAATTCAAAGCTGTGTTGCTTTGAACACCACGTAACCAACCGGCCGTCGGATCTATCGTGCTTTCAAAATCATCAATAGTAATGGTACGAACATTTCCGGCAATATTACCGGTATATTCCTGACAACCAACTTCTGCGGCTGAACAAGTTGTTCCTTCTGATGGAATGGCATAATACAAACAACGTCCCTGAGTTGCATCCCAATCTCCTCCTCCAGCGCTACATTCCGCGGCGTTCGCCACTTCTCGACGATATGGATGACAATCTTCTGAACAACTTATTGTTTTTGTATAAAGATGGTATGAAACAGTTCCGTCGCGTCCGTAAAATTCTCGACAATCATAGTTATAACCGGGTTCTGATGGTAATTTCTTAAAGATTGCTGCGTTACAAACCAGAGCCTCTTCTTCAGGGGTCATAGTACTCGCCGGTTCAGAACCACTCTTTTCCAAAGAAAATACTTTTAACTGATAACCAGATTCATCAGAGCCTTCCCAACTATAAAATTGATCACATGAATTTGCATCCGGTTTAATACAACGGCGTAAGTAGGAAAAATTCTCTACCGCTTCTCCGCCGGAAGCCAACTTATCAAGATTAGTAAACGCAGTACAGCCAACAGCTTGTGCACTACAGGCTTTTGCGGTTTTCGGAATAAAGTAAGCACTTTCCAATGCGTTGAAATTATTTGGTTGTTGGATGAAAACATTATAACCAATACAAGAAGATGGACAATAATCTTTTGCTTTAACTTTTCCTGTTACGGAGATTCCCGTATCAACTGAAGTATATTGTACGCAACCAACTTCATTGGCCGTACATTTGCGCGCAAATTTGAAACAAGACGCTGGCGCATTAGCTTTAAAGTTATAATCAGTGCCCGGGTTTACATAACATGCAGACTCAAGATAGGCTGGCAAAAGTTTTTCATAAATAACATTAGATCCAAAATAATCATTGAAACTCGTACTAGCCTGCCCCGGTGTCAACTTAACGCTATCAATATAAAACTTTGCACTGGCATCCACTCCTTCAATAAATATACTGTTTGGTACGTTGTCTTTTGGTGTATAGTAGTTAATAACTAACGTTTGCCAAGAATCAATCGCGGTTGATTGAGCTGATTGTCCAGCAGCCGGTGTTCCAAATCCGGCGCGAACCGCTCCGGCGTTAACATTAACTGAAACGGTCAATGTGTAATAACGTTCGGGCTCTAGGACAAATCCACTTGGGAAAAAGTTTGGTGTGCCACCAGCCACGGAATACAATCCCGCAGCACCTTCAATATATAAACTATTAGAACCGTGATCGGATTTATCATTAACAATTCCGGCCTTGGCACTGCCTGAGTTAACGCGAATATACCAACTACTGTTAGGGATTTCGATATTTCCTCCCGGAGCCGGAATAGTAGTTAGTTTGCAACCATCGCCCACCTGAGCGCCTACTTCATTAATAAATGGATTGTTCTCACTTGGAAGAAGTGTTTCACTATTAATAGTACTTATGCAAACCGAGCTTTCAAAACTACCATTAGCAATGATGTTGGTATCGATATTATCGGTAGTTCTAATAAATTCATGACAACCTTCTTTTGTAGAGTCACAATTTGCTAAATTCTTATTAAAGTAGCGTAGGTTTTCCGTCGAATTCCAGATTATTTTTTCCGGAGTCGTCAGTGTCGGACTTACATAGGTTCCTGTTGTCGCGTAGACTTTACAACCGACTTGATTAGGGCCACAGTTTTCATAATCCAAAGTATTTTCTAAATATGCCGCCGCTACTCCTTCATCAGACCTAAATGATTGGCAAGTATTATTTCGCGCTTCGCACGAGTTCGGGGTTTCTTGATTAAAGACCCAGCGTCGTTTTTCCTCGCTGCAGTAACCATAATAGGCGCATGAACCATTGCTGTTCTCTTTAATACAAGATTGTTCATCAGCACAGTATGAATTATTACGAGTAACTTCTAAACTTCGTCCAACAGTGAAATTACAAAACGTAAATCCGGAAGGATTTCCAGTACATTCACTGCCACTTTCAGTACATGGCGTATAATCACTTTTACATTTAGGTGATGTGCTATTCCCCGTACAACTGTCCGTTGAAGCTGTGCAATAACCGGTGTTTGATGGAATAGCGCTTGCGCTCAAGAGCTCAGGTCCATAGCCTTCCATACCACAAAACATTTGCGGAATTTTGAGCACCCAACTTGGATCGATTAAGCCACGGCACCAAGCGTCTTCAATGCCCGGATATACTTCGTCGTCGGTATCAGAAAAACAAGCAATTAAATCATTAAGAGTTAGATTCTTTGTTTCCTGTGGATGCAATTTAATATATTGAGCGGCAACTTCCCAGCCAACCGGTAGAACACGATACTTACGCAAAATCACCAAGGAACGGTACGGATAACCATCTCGATAACTCATTTCATTCCCCTGCTCATCGTAACCAAGTCGTTTATCGCCATCCAATAATCCATCACGGATTGATTGAGTCACTGTTAAATGCTTTTGAATAGCTTGAGCAAATTGTTCGGTAATTACGCAATTTGTTGGTCCCGGTTTATCTTCATTAGTACAAGAAGAAAGTTGTGCTAAAACGTTATAATCAGCCCGTTCGTTAAAGCGTGCTTGCAAAATCGTACTGGCCCGCTGTTGAATCTCCGTAACGCCGCCCACTGTACTCTGACCGCTAAAATTAGTGAGCGAAGAAGAGCTACCACGTGGTTTACCTAAATCTTCAATCAAACGGTTAAAGGCCGTTAAGGCCAATTGGTTTAAGAAGATATTGGCAGCATCAATAAAGATATCACCGCTCTGTTGCCAAAAATTCTCATCAAGCCGATCTTGGGCGCTATTAAGTCGCTTTTTAACAGTTTCAGGAGGAGCAATGTAATCACCACTAATCGTTGAAACAATACCTTGCCAACCACCGGTTTCAATGCGGTTTTTCTCGGCATCAGTTCGCTCAACACTAACTTTTTTCGAAAATGCGTCAAAAATATTTAATGAAGCACCTAAATCAGTCGTTGCCGGATGGAAGGAACCTAAAGCTAAATTTTTAAAATATTCCGCTCGTTTTTGCGGATCTTGACCACCATACAAAGTATCAAACTGCTCCAATGTATCCTTATAAATATTAGTAAGCGTACAACGCGATTCTTTAACTCCGTTTCCCTGACCAGAGTAATCGGTTAAACCAAGGGAAATACGTGCTTGTATATTCAAATCAACTGAACAGATATCAAATTTATCAGCAAAAATCTTATCAATAAGAAGTTCATTCCCTCCGGAGTCTTTTCGAGCTTTAGAAAATTCTTCAATAAAGTTTCCGGCCGCTTTATCAGCTTGCTTGTTTAACCATTTTGGAAATGGCTCTGTCATAAATAACGGTTTCTGACCCTGAGCTCCAGAACCGATATACGTAGCAGTTTCAAAAGCCAATTGATTGACAGCGGCACGCAAAGAATTCATTAAGCTAATCTGTCCTGCTTTGAGGAAAGATTTCCAAACTGTATCCTGAGCCTTAGTAACCGCCGCCGGAATATCACTTACGATTGTCGCCGCGGTTGCGCCAACTTGTGCGTGCAAAATAGTTGCTGATCCTAAAAATAAAATCAAAGCAATAGTAACTGAACTAATAAAAACAGAAACTGTAAATCGTGATCGAATAAATCGCATCATATTTATTATTTGATCATAGCATTAAGCGTATCAATAATTTGTTGATCGCTTAAAGAATCAAGAGTTGCTTGATCCATTCC
>CAYGIU010000016.1:0-10792 GCA_964350015.1 uncultured Gammaproteobacteria bacterium | reverse complement strand
AATACTGTGTACTTCCGTCCGGAAACTGCTCAGGGTATTTTTGTTAACTTTAAAAATATTATTGATACGGCTCGCAAGAAATTGCCGTTCGGCGTCGGCCAAATCGGCAAAGCGTTTAGAAATGAGATTACGCCCGGCAACTTTATTTTCCGAACACGAGAATTTGAACAAATGGAAATTGAGTATTTTATTCCGGCACCGAAAACTGACGCTGATTGGCAAGGGCATTTTGAAGCCTGGCGCGGCGAGATGAATTCCTGGATTAAATTCCTTGGAATTAAAGAAGATGAATATGAACAAGTTGAAATTCCGAAAGCCGATCTCGCTCACTATTCAAAAAAAACCGTAGACTTTGAATATAAATATCCATTCGGGCAAAAGGAATTATACGGGCTTGCCTATCGAACTGATTTTGATTTAAAGAATCACGGACTTGAATACACTGATCAAGAAGGCAATAAATACATTCCGCATGTTATTGAACCATCTTTGGGCGTAGAACGATCGGTATTAGCAGTTTTGCTTTCAGCCTATTGCGAAGAAGCTGATGGAGAAGAAACTCGCGTTGTCTTAAAACTTCCGGCGAAGCTCGCTCCGTTTAAAGTCGCGGTCTTCCCTCTCTTAAAAAACAAACCGGACTTGGTAAGCGCCGCGCAAGAAATTTATCATTCTCTTAAGAGTTCTTTTGCTTGCGATTTTGATGACAATGGAAATGTCGGTAAACGCTACCGTCGTCAAGATGAAATTGGAACTCCTTATTGCATCACAGTTGATTTTGATAGCTTAGATAACGGCGATGTAACGGTTCGCGATCGCGATACAATGAAACAAGAAAGAATCAAGATAACAGATTTACAAAGTTATTTTGCTGATAAATTTTAAATTATGTATAAACTAAAAACTACCCCGAGCGGGCTCAATCTTTTAACTATTCCGATGGCCGGCGCAAAGACGACGGCTATTTTAGTAATGGTAGCGACCGGTTCAAAGCATGAAACAAGAAAGACAAGCGGTTTGTCGCACTTTCTTGAACACATGTTTTTTAAAGGAACAACAAAGCGACCAAATGCTTTAATCCTGTCTTCCGAACTTGATAAGCTCGGCGGAGAATACAATGCCTTTACCTCGAAAGAATATACCGGCTATTGGATTAAAACGGCCGCTTCACAAATCAAGCCAGCTTTAGATGTTTTGGCTGACATGCTCTTAAATTCAAAGTTTGATGAAGAAGAAATAAAAAGAGAATCAGGTGTTATTGTTGAAGAAGTTAATATGTATCTTGATAATCCAATCATGCGCATTGAAGATGTCTTTGAGGAATTACTGTACGGCGATACTCCCGCCGGTTGGGATACTATCGGAACAAAGAAAAACATTTTAGGTTTTAAGCGTAAAGATTTTGTCGAATATTTTAAAAACCAATATAAAGCCGAAAGCACTTTTGTCTGCCTAGCTGGAAAGCTACCAACAAATCCCGAAAAGCTTTTAGCATCAAGCTTTAAAACTTTTGCCAAAGGTAAGGCCAAGAAAAAAGTTGTAACAAAAGAAAATCAATCTAAACCAGCCATTAAATTAGAATTTAAAAAAACCGATCAAGCTCATTTATCCTTAGGTGTACGCGGTTTTGAATACGGTTCTAAGGATGATGTCATATTGAAAGTTATTGCTACTATTTTAGGCGGTTCAATGAGCTCACGATTATTCAGCCAACTAAGAGAGCGTAATGGCCTCTGCTATTACGTACGAACTGGTTCAGAAAATTATAGCGATACGGGTTACTTAACAACACAAGCCGGCGTCCCCGTCGATAAGATTGAAAAGGCTATTACAATTATTCTCGCCGAATATAAACGTCTAACAGAAGAAAAAATTGACGATGCCGAACTTTCAAAAATTAAACAGTTCATTTCCGGTAGAATCTTATTGCAATTAGAAAGTCCTGATGACATTGCCGGTTGGTATACTAAGCAATTAGTTATTAACCATCAGCAAACCAAAAAACATAAGCTGACTACTCCTGAAGACTTTCTACATGAAGTAAAGAAAATCAGCGCCGCGGATATTCAAAGAGTTGCTAAAAAAATATTCACTACAAAAACTCTCAATCTCGCGGTGATTGGCCCCTATACCAATCCGAAACAGTTTGAAAGATTGTTAAAATAAAAAAAGCCCCGGCATTTCTGTCGGGGTTTTAAGTATTATTATTTTTACTTATTTTTTTCTTTTTGCTAGTTCTTCTTCAACATCTTCAAGGTCCGATATATTATTTTCCAAATTCGGAGTTGCAAACATATCAGCGTGAAAACGATCACGTGGATCAGGGTCATCAAAAATCTGTGCCCTGTCATCCGCGATTTTCTGTGTTAAGTCTGCTTTAAGTTGTTCCAACTCCTCTATGCTTTTATCTTCATAGGGATTGGGCATAGCAAGTTTTACCATGTTTACCTTCTATTCTGATTTACGTTTTTTATAAACTTACTTTTCCTGCAAGATAGAGGGGGCTTCTGCTCATCCTCTTAGACTTAAGGTATTTATCAATGCGTTCGATTCGTCTCATGAGGTTTTGAATGAGCCTTTTTATTGATTTTCTTTTTATACGGGATGTAGCCTCTTCCAGCTCCTCCTCATATAAATCAATCTTATCATTAAATGTTCTTTTAATTTTTCTCAATTCTGTTTTTGGGGTTTTCCCATAATTTATTTTCATTTCAGCATTTCCTCCAATTTTAATAAGAAATCGTTTATTGTTTTTGTTGTTTTCAAAATATTTTCCTTTCAATGTGCTTAATTTGTTATATTACGCATATTTCATCATAAAAATATCTAAAAGTCAATGAATTGCTGAACTACTAGTGCCGTGTTAAGATAAGCATATCTATGACTAAATCCACTCCAAAATCTCCTGATTTTCTTAGCAATTTAAACACTGCGCAAAAAGAAGCCGTAATGCATGAAAACGGTCCGATGCTTATTGTCGCCGGCGCCGGAACCGGTAAAACGACAGTCTTGATCAATCGGCTCGCCTACTTGATTCAGGAAAAGAAAATTCATCCCGAACAAATCCTACTTACGACCTTTACGGAAAAAGGCGCAGCTGAGCTAGAAGAACGCGCTGACAAATTACTTCCTTATGGTTATGTAAACTTATGGATTAATACTTTTCACGGTTTTGGCGAACGCATCTTACGCGATCATGCGCTTGATATTGGTTTAACGCCGGCCTTTAAAGTTTTAAACACCACCGAACAATGGATGTTTATTAGAAAACATATTGATGAGTTCAAACTTGATTACTATAAACCGCTTGGCGATTCGACAAAATTCATTCATGAAATCATAAAACATTTCTCACGATTAAAAGATGAAAACATTTTACCGGAAGAATATTTAAAACTTGCTGAAGTATTAAAGTTGAATTCTGACAAAACGAAAAATTCTGAAGATTCCTCCGATGAATTGGACGCATCGCGAATTAACGAATTAGCTAATGCCTATCATGTTTATAACCAATTACTTATCAAAGAAAGTTTTCTTGATTTTGGAGATTTAATTCGTTATACAATCAAACTTTTTAATGAGCGACCTAACATTTTAAAAAAATACCATGAACAATTTACGTATATCATGGTTGACGAGTTTCAAGATACAAATACAATTCAGTATGAACTCGTAAAAATGTTGGCGGCGCCGAATAATAATTTAGTAGCCGTTGGTGATGACGACCAAAGTATTTACCGTTTCCGCGGCGCCTCGCTTTCTAATATTATGCAATTTAAAGATGACTTCCCTAAAGCTAAGGAAGTCGTCTTAACCGAGAACTATCGTTCCGGACAAGTTATTCTTGATCATGCCTACAGCTTTATAACTCATAATAATCCAAACCGTCTTGAAGCAAAATTAAAACTTAATAAAAAACTTGTTTCTAAAATTAAAGAAAAAGGAGCGGCCGACTATTTTGACTTTGGTTCGGAATACGAAGAAACAAAAACCGTTGCCGATATGATTAATGAATTGCATGATAAGGGAGTTGCTTGGGCACAAATTGCAATTCTTGTTCGCGCTAATGATACGGCTGATAAATTTGTCAAAGAATTAACAAGACAAAATATTCCAAACCATTTTGTTTCTCTAAAAGGTTTATACTACAAACCGATTATTCTTGACGCCTTATCTTATATTAAGTTGCTTGATGATCATCATGAGCCTGCCGCCTTATACCGCGCCCTAAGTTTGCCGACTTTTAAAATAAGTCACGAAGACCTACTTATTTTGAATAAATGGGGCCGAAAGAAAATGTGGTCATTGTTTGAAAGTCTGCAAAACAACGGTTTAATTAAGGAACTTTCTGCAGAAGCGCGAAAAAATATTGCAAAACTTCTTGATTCAATTAAGCATCATTCCGAGTTAGCTAAAAATAGCAAAGCTTCTGCTATATTCATTCATGCCGTTCGAGATTGCCTACTCGGATACTTAGATCAAGATAAAGACCAAGAATCATTCTCACACCTCAATCAATTCTATTCAAAGATTAAGGCATTTGAAGCAACTGATGAACACGGCACTCTTCGAGATTTCCTAGCCTTAATCGCCCTTGAAATGGAAGCTGGTGAAACTGGTGGACTGCGTTTTAATTTTGATGATGCTGATACAGTCAAAATAATGACAGCACACGCCGCTAAGGGACAGGAATTTGAACATGTCTTTATTGTTAATCTCGTTGACCGAAAATTTCCGGTTGATAACCGCTCTGATAAGATTCCAATTCCTGAAGAACTCGGTTCGGTAAAAGCGCAAGGCAAAGATGCTCATATCGAAGAAGAACGTCGTTTGTTTTATGTCGCAATGACTCGCGCTAAATATGGATTGTATTGCACTGGCGCGCGAAATTACGGCGGCTTACGAGATAAAAAACCTTCACGCTTTGTCGAAGAAGCGGCTTTAGCTAGTATTGCTTCAAAAGCCGCACAAAAAAATGAATTCGAACGCGATCTCGAAGCAATTGATACAAAACCGCAGCGCGTCCAATATGCCTTGCCTGAAAAATTTTCTTTTTCACAATTAAAAACATTTGAACGCTGTCCCTGGGAATATAAATTTATTTATATCTTAAAAATGCCACAAGAAGATGCTGCCTACTTTACCTTTGGACGAGTAATGCATTCATGCTTGCGACAATTCTTCTTGCCTTTGCAAACAGATGCCTGGCGCCAAGAAAGTTTATTCCCGGATTCGAGAGCGAAAGATGCCGACTTAAGTTTGAAACGTTTATTAAATCTATATACTGAATATTGGATTCCTAGTGGTTACGAGAATAAAACGCAGGCTGAAGAATATCATAAACGCGGAGAAATGATGCTCAAGATGCTTCATGAAAAACTTGGGCAACTTCGCCCAAAGATTGCATTTCTTGAAAAGAAGTTTAATTTACCGATTGGTAAAGAAATCTTAACCGGAACCATTGACCGCGTTGATCAACTTGCGGATGAAACATACGAAATTATAGATTATAAAACCGGAGAAAAACCAAAGACGCTCGGCTTTGAACAAAAACAACAGCTCCTTCTTTATCAAGCGGCCCTAGAAGAGCTCTTTAATATGAAAGTTTCAAAACTAACTTTTTATTATTTAAAAAACGATGAACCATTAAGCTTTATTGCCAAGCCTGGTGAACTTGAGAAAGTAAAAGAAAAAATGCTTGATTTAATCAATGAAATTAAGGGCTTTGATTTCACGCCGCGAGCAGCAATAATGTGTAAAAATTGTCCATATAAGCGTCTCTGCGAATTTACCCAGATTTAAAAGTCAGTTATAATAGATTCATGACCCTAAGAACCTATCTTGCATTAATGATTATTGCCTCGCTTGTTGCTTGGCTTGGCTTCGGCATAGTATTGCTGTCAGTTGATCCACAAACGACAAGTTGGATTGGCGTCGGGTTAATGTATATCAGCTTGATTGTCGCAGTTACCGGGACCGGATCGATCTTAGGATTTATTATTCGTTTCTTATTTTTAAAGCACGAATTAATAGCCCGTTCAGTTCTCGTTGCCTTTCGCCAAGGATTCTTAATGGCTATTCTTGTCGCCGGCATACTGTTCCTCTTTTCACATAAATTATTCAGCGCTTTAAATATTGGACTTTTAATTGTCGCCTTAACTGCGCTCGAATTCTTTTTACTAAGCATGGAAACCACTACTATTAAAACTGAGTAATATGACTTCTTTTTTCCGTCGTTTGTTTGGATCATCAAAAAAATTAGATTCTACAAAATTTCCAAATGTTGTTGTTGGCAAAATCATTGATATTGAATCGCACCCCAATGCCGATCGTTTACAACTTGCAACAGTTGATATTGGCAAACGTTTACGAATTGTCTGCGGTGCTCCTAATATCGCCATTGGACAATTTGTTCCGGTTGCTTTGGTCGGTGCAAGTTTGGCAAACGGATTAGTAATTCAACAAGCCGCAATCCGCGGTGTTGATTCCGAAGGTATGCTGTGCGCGGCGGACGAACTCGGCATTGGCAGTGACCATTCCGGAATTATGATTTTTGAAAGTGCTCGTGTCGGCGATCCTATTGATAATTATTTAAACAAATAAAAAAATATGCAGTTTATTTCAAATAGCCAAGATATTTTATTTCTAGCTCTAGCGTTATGCGCGGTATGGCTAACTGCATTCTTAGCTTGGTTTTTGTACTATGCAATCATGTCAGTACGACAAGTGTATCAAGCGATCCGACAGGTAAAAAGTAAGATTGAAGCGGTAGACGAAATCATCACCATGGTTCGAGAAAAAATTAGTGCAAGTACTTCGTACCTAACCTTGATCGTCGCCGGAGTAAAAAAAGTAACCGAACTTCTAGGTGGCAATAAAAAAGAACGCGGAAAAAAAGACAAAAAATAAAACAAAAAAACTCTTGACCCGAGTGTCGCATCGTGGTATCATATGATGGTTCATTTACTACTAAACGCTTCGGCATATTAGTACAACAATCAAGCAAATAACAGTGAAATTTCTGTTATTTCTGCTAAAACTTATCATCCACACAAAGAGGTTCATAGCCGCTTTTTTTGTTACAGTTCTAGTTAAGCCTTTAGCCTGGATCGCTCGTGTCATTTTTGATTTGATTCTTGTACCAATATACAGACTCTATGTACGCATAAGTAAAAAAATTGAAACACCAAGTACGAGCGGTACAAATTCCGTAACACGTTTTATTAATGGTCGCTTCAATGTTCATATTGTTATTATTGCTGTTGGCCTTATCCTGACAATTAATAATTTTATTACAAGCAAAACTGTTGCTTCGTCGGATGAGTTGGTTGGCAGCACAAAACTATCGCGCCTTATCTCTCAAGAACTTGGAGAGAGCGATCAAATTATTGAAGACTATCCTAATCTTGAATTAGCCAGCTTGCGGCGTCGATTACGCGAAGAGGGAGGAATCTTGCGAGTTACGACAAACATCTTAACTCGACAACAAATCGTACCGGAGCAAAGCGGAACTCCAGCCCTTGCTCGGACCGGCTCGGTTGTTTATACAATTCAAAATGGCGACACTGTTAGTACAATCGCTCGTCGTTTTGGCGTCAGTATTAATACGATTCTTTGGGAAAATAATTTGAAGGCAACAAGTGTGATTAAACCAGGAATGCAATTAACTATTTTGCCGCAGTCCGGAGTTTCTCATACGATTGCTCGGGGCCAGACGCTTGGTCAAATTGCTAAACTCTACGGCGTTACCAATGAAGAAATTCTTAAAACAAATAATTTAAGTAACCCAAACCAATTAGCTGCCGGCGCGAAAATTATTATTCCGGGCGGAAGTCAGTTGGCGAGCGCAACTCCATCGCGTAGTACTTCAAACCAAGTTGCCAGTAGCTTGCGTCAGATTATCGGCGACAAAAAACCGTCGTCAGTTATTCCATCAGGCGGACGTATGACTTGGCCAACTTCCGGTTATCGAATTTCACAGTATTTCTCATATCGACATACTGGAGTTGATATTGCCAACCGTATTGGTACGCCAATTTACGCGGCGGATTCCGGCGTTGTTGTCACTGTTGGCTATAACCGCGGTGGTTATGGAAACCAAATTGTTATTGATCACGGCGGTGGCAAGAAAACCCGCTATGCTCACCTTTCATCATTCGATGTTCGCGTAGGCAATAAAGTTTCCAAGGGCCAATATATTGGAGGCATGGGTTCAACCGGACGTTCAACCGGTCCTCACCTTCACTTTGAAGTGATTATTAATGGTAGGGTGTATAATCCGCTGAACTACGTCAGATAATTGCATTATTTGAAATACTTGATACACTGTCTATATGAATTTCTTTATCGGTTTAGTCCTGACCGTCGGCGGAGCTCTTATTACCATTAAATCAGAGAAAGTCTTTGAATTCTTTGGAAGAATTGAATGGTTTGAAGATAAGCTCGGAACTTCTGGTGGTAGTCGCCTTGGCTATAAATTAATCGGTTTGTTATTCTTCTTTCTAGGCATCTTAACGATGACTGGGCTGATCGGCGGATTTATTCGCTTTATCTTATCCCCGCTTCTTAAGTATTCAACTACGGCAACGTAGTATTTGGGCCCTTAGCTCATTTGGTAGAGCACCGCGTTTGCAACGCGGGGGTGACCGGTTCGAGCCCGGTAGGGTCCACATTTTTATTTTACTCCTAGGCTTGATTTTTCAAGCCTTTTTTGCTAAGGTGCAGGCAAATAATAAAAGAACATTACCAAATAAATAAAAGCGGTATAATCGGAAAGGAAAAAATTGACTGAAAAAAGAATAAAACAAGAGAAGGGGCACTTTGTCTACACATCCGGATTGCATGGTGATACGTATATTGAAGGAGAATTAATTTCTCTTACAAACTTTGACTTTGTTACTTACGAAGAAAAAGATTGCCCACTCTGCGCTAAGTATGTTCCGGTAAATCTGAAACTAGGAAAAGGTGTTGATTTTGTAAACCGCACTAAACATGAAAAGATATTCTATTTCATGGGTGAACATCGTTTCTTATCAAATTTCTATCTTGTTTGGGTATGGTTTGATGGAAAATTATATCCTTCATTAGAACATGCATTTCAGGCAGCTAAAACTCTCGATGAAGTCCGTCGAGAGAAAATACGCCTAATGAAAAAAGCCGGCGAAGCCAAAGCTGAAGGTCTGCTTATCAGAAAAGATGGAACTCTTCGCGAAGGCTGGGATGCTGGATTACAACTTGAAACAATGGAGCTTTTGCTTAAGCAAAAATTCTCCGACGAACACCCGGAACTTCGTGATTTATTACTTGGAACCGGAGAAGCTTTACTCGTTGAAGGAAACACCTGGGAAGATACTTTCTTTGGTGTATACAACGGGGTTGGGGAAAACCACCTCGGCAAACTCCTTATGAAAAGAAGAAACGAAATCAGAGTATAAAAAACAAACAATATATTAACATTTAAACCCGGTATAGAAAGACCGGGTTTTTTATTTGCCTTGACTTACTTTGGTTATTTCCGAAAAAACATTGTATAATATAGATAGGCATTATAGGGTTCTTTAACATTTCAAAGGTCGACACACGTTCTCGCTATACGATCGTTTTATAACGGTCATATTTAAATCTATATGAACAAAACACCTTTGGGCATGATTGCCTTTATCCTAGTTGTCATCGGAGCTCTAAACTGGGGCCTCGTCGGCATCTTCAATTTTGACCTCGTCGCCTTCCTTTTGGGCGATATGAGCATGATCTCACGTATTGTCTATACCTTGGTCGGTTTGAGCGGCCTGTATATGATTTTTACGGCCAAAAAAGCCTAACCCTATTTGCTTTATAAACCCCGTGCGCCTCCTGGCGCCGGGGTTTTGTTATACGGTCAGGCACGCTATAATGAATCTATCTATGAGCCCTAAAAAACGCCAAAAATTCCTTATTATCGACGGTCATGCCCTTATCCATAGGAGCTTTCATGCCCTGCCCCTGAGCCTTAAAACAAGCTCTGGAGAAGTTGTAAATGCCGTCTATGGCTTTGCCTCATTTCTTCTAAAAGCCATCAAGGAACTTAAGCCGGATATGATTGCTTTAGCGCTTGATAAAAAGGGGCCGACCTTTAGACACGAATCATATAAAGAATATAAAGCCACCCGAGTTAAGGCGCCGGATGAACTATATGCGCAAGTCCCTCGTGTTCGAGAGTTAGCCGAATGTTTGAACATTCCGGTTTTTGAAATACAGGGCTGCGAAGCCGATGATGTTATCGGAACATTAACCGCCAAAGTAAAGGATGCTGAAAAAATCATTGTTACCGGCGACATGGATACCTTGCAACTCGTTGATGAGCACACAAAAGTTTACACAATGAGCCGTGGTTTTGCTGATAGTATTATTTACGATGAAAAAGCGGTTTTTGATCGCTATGGATTAAAAACTGATCAAGTTGTTGAATACAAAGCCCTGCGCGGTGATCCGAGTGATAATATTCCGGGGGTCAAAGGCATCGGCGAAAAAACAGCCGTTGAGTTATTGCAAGAATTTGGAACAATAAAAAATATATACAAAAATATTAAGTCAGAAAAAATCAGCGATCGAATTCGCCAATTGCTTATCGACTATAAAGCAGACGCTCTTATGAGTCATGACCTAGCAACAATCAGACGCGACATTTCTTTTCCGATTGATGAAGCGCAATTACATTTCGGTGGCTTTAATCGAGAAAAAGCATTGGAGTTATTTAGAGAATTAGAGTTTAAGTCGTTGATGCCTCGCTTAATCGGGCTTGAATACACTGATAAGA
>CAYGIU010000015.1:0-11157 GCA_964350015.1 uncultured Gammaproteobacteria bacterium | reverse complement strand
GGCTAATCTCTATTTATCATATCCGCGTTTTGATCATTATTATAATAGTCATAGCTATGCCAGTTCTCAAGCAGATCTTTTAAGCGTTCGATGGATAGAAAAGGATGCGAAGAATGAACCCTACATTGTTCTAGCGAATCAACAAGTAAGTGCTGCGGCCTTACGGGAATTTGGCTTTGCACATTATTATAATAATTTCTTTTACTATCCAATCCCGACTGGCGGAGTAATGTATAGTTACTATTTAGAAATGACAAAGTCGCCGACAAAGACTGTTGTTGAAAATGCTATGAAAAAAGCTGGAGTCAAAAATGCGTATCTAGTTCTTAATTCATATTGGTGGGATTACAAAACGATAGCTCCGCAGGCTGAAGCTATCGCACTAAAATCACAAGACATTGGTAATGGTCAAAACACAATCTATGTATTTTCTATAGAGTAATTCCTAAACTTGCGGAAAGCTGATTAAGATATTCGTCTACAGTAATTGACGGATATTTTTTTTGCGCTTCAATAAAACGATTTTTGTATTCTGTAAAATTTTCTAAGACTGCTTGTAACTTTTTAAGACATTCATCTTCATTTGGTTCAAAGGTCAATAACTCATCTCCCAATGCTTCACTGATGCCGCCTAAACGTGAACCAATCGTCAATGTTTTAAAAAGAGAAGCTTCTAAAATAACAGTTGGTAAATTTTCATAACAAAGCGATGGCACAACTAAACAGTGTGCGCTCGCTATAAAGGGAAGTGGATTTTCCATCTTAGCAAGAAAACGGATATTTTTTTGTTCATACTTTTTTTTCAAATTTTCTTCCAAGGAGCCGCTTCCGATAATCCATAAGCTTATATCTGGTCTAGCTAGTTTAACAAAGGAATCTATAAGCAATTCTGGGCCTTTATGAGGCTCTAATTGGCCGACAAAGAGAAAATTCGGCCCCTCACCCATTAATGGCTGTGGCTCAAGCTCCGGGGCCTGATTTCTTAAAACAATAGCATCTTTTGAAATCATGCCGAACTTTTGATGAATTTCTTTTAACCACGCAGAGGGAAATATTTGTCTGCAATTTATAGGGACATACAACCGAATAAGAAATCTATATATTCGCGCTTGAATCGTAGTAAGAATTTTTTCTTTACCGGCAAGCAAAAGTCCTGACGGATACAAAAATTGAATATCATGAAATGTTTGCAAGAATTTTTCTTTCTTTAAAGTTAAAAATAAAATCATTCCAAAACCAACGGTATTATGAACCCAAACCATATCAAAAGATTCTTTTTTAAAAATTGACTTATAACGGAAAAAAGCAGCAATATTTACAAAGCCAAAGATATGCGAAACAAAACGCCAGAGCTGCGAATGCTCCTGTCGTTGTGTGTAACTACTCGGCACTTTAATTACGGCAATTGCATGCTCGGAATTTTTTTCAACGCTTTTTTTAGTATGTGTTGTCAGAATTGTTACCTGATGCGCACGTTTTAAAAGCGCGATAGCCAAACTATTGACCATAGTTTCCGCTCCACCACGCGCTTGATCACCGTATATATTATGTACGAGGCAAATTTTCATGATGTTTGATTAAAGCGTACGTTATGCGCAAATAAGCTGCTTCAAGTCGCTCGCCCACTTTATCCCAACTATAACGTTGCTCAACCCAGCGACGTGACGCTTGTCCCATTGTTTGAGCTAATTGTGGATTTTGTATCATAAATTCTAATTTTTCTGCCAACACCTGAACATCGCCGGGTTTTATTAAAAATCCATGTTCTTTATTATGAAAAACATTACGGACGCCGGGAAGATTTGAAGCAATCACCGGAGTAGCACAAGACATTGCTTCTAGAAGTACCAAACCAAAAGCTTCGCTTTTATTTACAGAGGGCAAAACTAAAACGCGAGCTTTTTTATACCACAACGCTAAATCTTCGTCGCTCGCCTTATTATCAATAATAATTTTTTCTAAAACTCCTTTCTCTTTTGCTAATTCCAAATAATGGTTTTCCAAATCCCCTTTACCGACTAACACTAAACTGGCCTGCGGATATTTTGGACTAATTTGTGAAAAGGCGTTTATAAGTTCCTTCACTCCTTTAAAGTAATGGGCAGTATCAAGGCCACCGACAAAAAGAACGATTGGTAAACGATTTTCTTCACCCGGAATAAAATGTTTTGCATCAACACCAAAAGGAATTTCCATAAAAGATGACTCATGATTAAGACAATAGGCTGATAAAGCTGACTGACGAATATAATCTAGCGATGCACAAGTAATTGCATTTGCCAAACGAATAATGATTGGCAAAAAGAAAAATTCATAGACCTTAAAAATTAAGCCCTTAACACCCTTAGCGATAGTATCCATATGATAATGCAGAACCAATTTGCCTTTAAAAAATAATTTACCCAATACAACAATATCCGCTGTTCCGTAAAAAGGATAATGAAGATGGATAATATCAAAATCTTTTAACTTCCATAACAGCTGCGGCAAAACAGCAGCGTTGCCAATAGAAAAAAACGGCCGGAGCCGAACTACCTTTGTATTTTTACCAATGATTTCCTCGCCGCTTTTAAGGCCCGGATAGGCCGGTGTAAATACAACGCTTTCATGCCCGCGCCAACCTATTTGGATCGCGGCATGATAGACACTATTTCCCATACCGCCTTTGTATGGAGGAAAAGTCGAAATGACATGAGCTACTCTCATATAAGATTACTGCTCATAATTCTTGTTTTTCTGTTTGGCTGTATGTAAAGAAATGGTTCTTGTTAATTTTGTTATATCTTTACTCATTTCCTCAATGGTTAAACGCAAACGGAAAATCCAATAGAATAATAAAGCGACAGAAATATATAACAAGAGCTGAATTCCGCTACTTGAGAATCCTAATCGCTCGGCAATAGTATCAATCGAGCGAATAAAAATAATTAACAATCCAGAAATAAACCAAAAAGAAACCCAAAAAATAAACTGACCCTTTGAAACACGGTTAGTATAATACTGCCAGCCCAAACGCAGAAGGAAAAAAATAATAATAGTTAAGGCGATAATTTCTTGAATCATATTAATTGTTCATTTTTGCAAAAAATAAATCACGCAATATTTTAAATCCCTCTCCAATCCCCTGTCCGTATTCATCATAAATAACCGTTATCGGAACTTCAACGAGTGGTAGTCTTGTTCGATGAGCTGATACTAGTATTTCACTGCAATGAGCCATTTCATCCTGATGCCAATCAATTTGCTGTGCTGCTTTACGGCTAAAAGCTCTGAAACCGCTTTGCGGATCGGTTGTTTTAATGCCAAACAAAAAGCTATTAATAAAACGAGCCAAAGGCATTATAATATTCTTTTTTGAAATTGGCATTTTAGTACTATCGTCCAAAAAACGTGAACCATATACAATATCAGCACGCCCGGAAACAATCGGCTCAACTACTGTTTTAATATCCTGCGCTCTAAATTGTCCGTCCGCATCAAAGTGAACAATAATATCTGCGCCTTGTTCTAACGCATATTCAGTTCCGGTTTTCAAAGCAGCTCCTTGTCCTCTATTTAAAGCATGTGACAACAAATCAACATCAAGATTTTCCGCAACTTGTTTTGTAAAATCTTTTGATCCATCCTCAACAACAACAACTAAATCAACTATTGATTTTAGTTCGTCAACAATTCGAGGCAAGGCGCTCGATTCGATAGTTTTCGCTTCATTCCAGGCTGGTATAACGCAAACAATTTTCATATTTATGCTCCGTAACCAATACGCTTAATTCCTTTATTGGCTCGTAAGTCAGCAATGGTTTTCTCTAAACCGTCTTCAAGCGTAACCAAGGGCATCCAGCCTAAAAGATCTCGCGCCTTTGTTATGTCGGGTAATTTCAGAGGAGTCATAAACAATATCGGTTCAGCATATACAACCTTTGAACTTGAACCGAGCATCTTAATAACCATATTAGCCATATCAGTTACGTTGACATCTTGATCCGAGCCGATATTAATCGGACCAAACTGATCTGACTGCATCATTTTAAATATGGCATCAAGACAATCAGTGATATAACAAAAAGATGAAGAGAAAGACGCATCTCCATAAATAATCAGATCCTTATCATCAAGGGCGTTACTAATAAAGTCAGGAAGCATGTGTCCTTGATCAAGCGGCATGCGAGGTCCGTAGGCGCGAAATAAGCGAATTATTTTCGCATCAATATTGTAAACATCTTTATATGTTTTAACCATACTTTCAGCGAAACGTTTTCCTTCATCATAGGAACAACGATCCGAAAGCATATCAACAGTGCCGACATTCTCTTCAGTAACAAGGCGATTGCTTGAGTCACGTGATCCGTAAACAACTGAAGATGAAAAATGCATGAACTTTGATTCGTACTTAACGGCTAAATCAAGAGCATTCTTTACAGCGTAAGAATTTGAAAGCAAATTAGCAATTCTATTTTTTTCAAAATGGATTGGTGCTGTTGGACAAGCAAGATTATAAATCTCCTGCAGTCCTTGAAATTCTATTTTAAATGCCTGCAACTCAGGAAAGCTTTCTAAATCAATCGCTTCGCTCATGTCATGTCGTATAAAACGGAAATCCGGATTTGCCAACAACTCATCAATATTCTTTTCGTCACCTGAAGAAAAGTCATCAATACAAATAACTTTTGCACTCCCAATCAACTCACTACAAATATGTGAGCCTAAAAATCCAGCGCCGCCGATAACCAATACGTTTTTTTTATCAAAAATCGCTCGCTTCATAAGAAAAAATTATTTAGTAAGAAATGTCGCTCCCCTGACACCTGTGCTTGAATTAGGGTCAAAGGCATAGAATGAATTCAGGATAGTTCCAGTGCGGTCGAACACTCTAACATGAGGGCCGCCGCCTGTTCCCGGTACTGTAATGATATCGGTAAAACCGTCTCGATTCAAATCTGTAGCAATTATCCCTGTATTTCCTGTAAATGGGCTGTCATAGGCTTTAAAACGATTTCTAAAATTTCCCCTAAAATCATAGAATAATACTTCAGACGGACCGCTCATATGGCTTATTATAATTTCAGCGGCTCGGCGACGCGGAGTACCGTCGAGATCAGCGGCAGCGACGTTCAAGCCGGAAATATCACTTCGTTTACCAGCAATAAAATTACTAAGCAGATTTCCCTTTGCTGAAAAAACTTTTACTTGTGGTATACCACCTTTTCCCGGCGCAGTAACAATTTCTTTACCCGGAGAATCGGTAATATCAGCGACAGTCAAAGAAATGCCTTTTGTAAATGTTTTAGGATATGCTAAAAATGATTTTAATAGTTTTCCATCAGCATTAAAAATTTTTACCATTGCTTCGGAATTTCCAGCAGGCGCCGTAATAATTTCCGCTATTCCGTCACCATCTAGGTCAGCGCTACTAATAACGACACCGCCTTTAAAAGAGTATGGATACGCAAGAAAATGACTGATCATCGTTCCATTAGGATTAAAAATCCGTATATCACTTTCTCTCCCCGCTCGAGGCGCGGTAATTATTTCATCAACGCCGTCGCCATTAATATCACCGGAAGCAATATTAATACCATTAATAAAATCGGCCGGATAGGCAAGGAAGGAGCGCTCGGCAAATCCATTCTCGTCAGTAATAGAAACTAGAGGCAGACCGATTGAATCCGAACTGAACGCAAAATGAGCACTCTTATTTTTTACTTTTAAAGCTGCATGCAACACAGCTTCGGCAACATTAACTCTGCCCTTGCCAAGTTGATTTCTAAAATCAGGATTAAGAGCATTAATATTCTCGGCACTATTAAGTAAAACTGAAAGACTTTCTTCGGGACTTAATGATGGATTGGTTCCTTGAATTAAAGCGAGAGTTCCGCTAATGATTGGAACAGCCATCGAGGTACCGGACCAGTAACCGTCATATGATAAATTAAAAAATCGTCCAGCCGTAGATTTATTTGGAGCATAGACTGAAGTGCTATAAAAACTAACACCCGGTGCTGCAATATCTATGCACGAGTTTCCATATCCGGAAAAAATAGTCTTTTGATCCAGGGCGTCCGTCGCCGCAACGCCGACAACTGTTTTCTTTCCAGCAGCATCTTTGAAACATGCCGGATAGAGTGGTGTTTTATTTAAATCAACACCGTTAGATGAAGATTGTTCATTGCCGGCTGGCGCGACAACAATAACTCCGGCGTTTCGCGCTGCAAGAATTGACTGCTCTAATCCACGGCTATACGCAAAACCAATAAAACTTAAATTAATAATGTCGGCTCCTTTACTTACCGCATAATTAATTGATTTGATAACAGCACCCATATCGCCATTGCCTCTATCATCAAGCGCTTTAAGCGGCATTATTTTTGTTTTCCAAGTAATTCCAGTAACGCCAGTTCCATTGTTCCCTACTCCGGCGGCAATGCCGGCGATAATAGTACCGTGAATAATTCCTGCTTCAGTAAAGTTTCCTTTAAACTTTGGTGACGGATCAGCTACATTATTTACAAAATCCCAACCGTTAAAATCGTCAACTAATCCATTGCGGTCGTCATCTTTTTTATTTCCGTCAATTTCCGAATTATTAGTCCACAGATTTGGATAAATATCAGGGTGAGTAATTTGAACTCCGGAATCAATAATCGCGATTGTAATTGCCGGACTCGAAGTATTGATATCCCATGCTTCTTCGGCACGAATGCGTTTCAAATACCATTGGTTAGTATAAAAAGTATCTGAAGGAACAGCTGAAGCTTCAACTAAATAATTAGGTTCAGCGTATTCAACTTTTTTTAAACGTTGATAGCGTTTAATTGCTTGAGCAACGCTTTCACTTTTCTTTAATTGAACAACTGTAATTTCTTTTTCATTCTTATATTTAACCAAAATTGAATCGCTGCGAGCATCTAGGACCGGGGTATTTTCCAAAGCAAAAACCGGCATACTCTGGACTATGAGTATGCTTATTAAAATATAACTAATTATTCTAGCGATATTCTTCATAATTATGTAAGGGATTCAAGTAGGTCGAGCATTTTTTGTGCCCACTTGTCTTGTCTAAAAAGCTCAATTTGCTCTCTACCGGCCTTAACTAATCTTTGGCGCTCTTCCTCATTAGTTACTAACGTATGAATGGCCTCAGATATTTCTCTTGGCTTACTAGGGTCAAAAAGAATGGCCGCATTTCCAGCAATTTCCGGAATTGAAGCGGCACGCGAAGCGGCAATTGGTGTTTCAGTGGCCATCGCCTGCAAAAGCGGTATGCCAAAGCCTTCATAGTTAGATGGGAAAATAAAGCCATCAGCTTCACTAAATATATATGGTAAATCATTTTCGGCAACCCACCCGGTTGAGATAACGTCATTTTCCAAACGAAAACCATGAATCGAATACTTAATATCATCAAAACCAAAGCTGGCATCGCCAATTAAATATAACTTATGGGGTAATTGTGGCCATTGGCTTTTGAAAAAATAAAAAGCCTCAACTAAAGCAGCGATGTTTTTCTTTTTCTCAAGTCGTCCAACATAAAAAATATAAGGCTGCTTAATGCCATAACTCGCAATAATCTTTTTTGCTTCATCGTTATGAGGCAAAATTTTATACAATTCACTATTATAACTATTATGTATAACATGAATTTTCTCAGGGACTGCTTTGTAAACATCAACCAATTCATCTTTGGTAAAGTTTGAAATTGCAATTATTGCTTTGGCCTTTTTCAAAGAAAACTTTGTAGACCAATCAAGATAATCAAAAGTGTTAGCGCCGAACTTGCCAAACGTTACAATACGCACTAAGGAATTGATAACGCGCAAACGCCATGAACTTTCCGCTCCAATATTAGTTCGTTCGTACAATGCCGCCTCGCGTCGAAAACCAATGTCGTGAATTGTAACAACACTATTCTTTGGATGAATGATTGGCAAAGCATGAGCCGGAACAAATAATATATCAGGTGCATTAAAAATCATTTCCAAAGAAAGTCTTCCTTGTGTCCAAAAGAATTTCCATGGCCATTTTAAAACTTTTTCTTTTACATTCTTATGTGGACTAGATTTCACCAAATCTGCCAAACCACCAACCAAGGGCGTATCAGAATATAAAATATATTGATTTTTGTTATCCAGTTTTGCTAAGGCGCGAATCGCGTAATACGAATACCACTCCGTACCGCTCTTATGCGGACGGTTAGCCCGACTGGCATCAATGCCGATAATCATGAACGTTATTTAGTAGCAAAAATACTGCGCTTGTATGAATCAAGGTTTTCAAGTGCAATGCCGGTTCCTTTAGCGACGCATAAGAGTGCGTCATCGGCAACATAAGCTGGAACATCAGTCGTACGATACAATAGTTGATCAAGGTTACGCAGCAAAGAGCTTCCTCCGGAAAGTACCATTCCTTTATCCATAATGTCAGAAGACAGCTCCGGCGGTGTCTCGCGCAAAACATTTTTTGCGGCGGCAATAATCGCTTCTAATTCATTTTGAATCGCCTCGGTAACATCGTCCGATGAGACAATAATATTTCGTGGTAGTCCGGTAATAATATCGCGACCACGAATTTCCATTGTTAATTTATCTTCTAAATACAAGGCGCTGCCAATTCCAATCTTTACTTCTTCAGCCGTACGTTCACCAATAACCAAATTATATTTTCGACGAATGTAATCAATAATTGAACTATCGAACTTTGTTCCGCCAACTCGAACCGATGTTGAAGTAACAACACCGCCTAAAGAAATAACAGCCATTTCCGCTGTTCCTCCACCAATATCTACAATCATGTGTCCAGATGGTGAACCAATCGGAATATCGGCACCAATCGCGGCAGCGATCGGCTCTTTAATAATGTAGGCGGCTTTAGCGCCTGCAGCGATTGTTGCATCAATAACGGCGCGTCGTTCTGTTGAGGTAATACCGGCCGGAACAGCAACCATAACTTCTGGTCTAAACAATCGAACACCGGATAAAGCTTTGTTAATAAAATAACGAAGCATTGCTTCGGTTGTATGATAGTCGGCAATAACTCCATCCTTAAGCGGTTTGATTGCCACAATATTACCCGGCGTTCGACCGAGCATATCTTTAGCTTCGTTTCCGACAGCTAAAATCTTTTTGTCCGACATTGAGATCGCAACAACCGACGGCTCATTAATAACAATTCCGCGACGCGGAACGTGTACAAGAGTATAGGTTGTGCCAAGATCGATGCCGATCCGTTTAATAAACATATTTAAAATGTAACAAAGTAGCTTCTGTCTATCTTTAAGTCTCCGCGCGAATTTAGCTTTTTATGATCCGCTGCTTCTGTATAAAAATTAGCAGGCTCATAGGATTTTATCTCATTTACAAAGCCTAAGTCAACGTTTAATAAACTTACCTGCTTTCCGGGCTGTTTTTGAATGGTTAGGCGATAATTATGAAATTGCTGCATATTGTCAAGGATGGATTTTGGCAATTCATATTCAAAAACCATTTCACCAATTTGACCAGGCTCAACGCTTAAAAAAGCACCAAACCAGGTTTTGCCAAACTCATCACCAGTAGCCACTTCTCCTTGACTGTAACCCGTCGCTTTTAATAAATGACTACCCTGGGGAACATAAATTCTTGTGTAGGTTCGATAACGTGTCGTCTTCCAATCAAATCGTCCATTATGAGAATAACGTAAAGTTGCAATTGCTTTTAATCCAGTTTTTGTTTCTTCAAGGCGATAAGAAATTTGTCTATCGATAACCGCATCAGTTTTTAAAGCGGCCATGTTCGCATCAACAACCATTAGATAATCTCCCCAATCATGTCGCATTTCTCCGGACCAACCTTGCTCGCGAATTAAATTCTGCAAATCACTATTACGAGAATAAAGCAAAATATTTTTTCGTGCGACATTATCAGAAACAATATTTATCATTTGCGGCCAACGTCCTAACGGCATGTCGACTAAGCGTTGCTTCATGATTTTTGCAATCTCTCCGACAACTTCTTTTCGCTGCCAGGATGAAACGCCAAGTTGCTCAAAACCACGCTCAACTTTATATTGCAATAAATCAACAAAGTTTTCGGGAGTATATAAATCCTTACCAATACTTACCGGACCAGTAAATTTCATCAAATCAATAATCAATTCCGGAGTGATACCGATAACGCCATCAAATTCAGAAATAGGATCAGGTTTAGTTTGCGCGGCGTTTTCTATCTTATAAAAATTCGTAATATTTTCTGCGGCAGTCGGCCAATCTGGCGCCCAGTTCGAATCTCTCATATACCATTTATCAACTCCGAGATATTGTTTCAGCGGCGCCGGTGGCGCGATTGATATTTTATCTTTGACCGGCATATCAAGGTGATAAATGTCGTGTGTTTCAAAGCGTTCAAAATCACCGTCCTTTGTTTGAATTATTCCGTAAGTTCCGATGAAACCACCGGTCGGGCGAAGTTCGTCGCTGTTTTGTAAAATAAGTAAATAGCGAGCAGTGTCCGGATAACCTAACAAAGGCGGAAGAAGCCGGGTTAGCGGCTGAGCTTCGGAGATTGTCTTTCGTCCGTCAGCAACTTTTTCTTTTAATTCCTGCAACTTAACACTCAAGGGTCCAAACCAATCAAAGGATTTAATATCTTGTAAATTCAAAAGACTTTCATCAAGATGTTCGTTAACAGAATTTAATGTTTGGTCGGCGTTATAAATACTTGCTAAAATTCTTCGTCGTTCATCGCTTGGCATCTGAGAAAAAGTAACTGTACTGTTGGCTTTAATAATATCTCCAAGATCATATGCGTAGGCTGTTGCTTGAGTCATTGCTTGCGCCAACGACTTTCCAGCCAATACTAAATGTTCAGCGTCTGTTTTGTAAGCAGCCAATACTTTAATATAACCCAAGGGACCAAGGCGAATTGCTTTAACATCATCGCTGGCATCTGAAAAGGAAACAACCGCTAGATCAGCCGCTTGATTTGCTTCATGAAAATCAGAAGCCTGTGCCCTACTCAACGCCTGTTCCAATGAAGTCTTTCCTTGATTAACGTTTTTATATATGGAGGCAACGTGGCCTAGGTTAAAACCGACTAAAATCAAAACAACTGCCAAGGCAGCTAACCCTAGTCCGAAAATTGTCCATAAAATCTTTGAAATCATACTAATAGTATAGCATATTAC
>CAYGIU010000014.1:1362-11512 GCA_964350015.1 uncultured Gammaproteobacteria bacterium | reverse complement strand
GCCCTTCTGTTGTCAAAAAAAGACCAGGGTTGGTATATTGTTTGTCCCTCGCGATATGGAACAGATCATAAGCTGTATAAGCATTCTTTAAAGGGTGTTCCATTAACTAAAGGTGAATTTCCCAACCAAACTATGTGGGAAAGATATTACCTGAAGAAAGCTTCAATGCACGGTTCAATTATTTTCTGGCTACCACTTGAGAACAAACTTAAGCGGCGCAAGAGAAAAGATGGACCATACGCGCAGGATAGCTTTGGTGAACTTGGAAGATGGAGTGCAATTGACGCTCTTAAGTTTCCGGGCAAAACTGAAAAGTATCACACAATGATGGTCATTGGCGCGGAGAAGAATTTCTACGGTCTTAAAGTTATCAAGAAAAATCTTGATGCTGATTATGGATATCCTTTTCCGATCCATGAAACTTTAGAAGCAACTGTAGAAGCGGCAATAATCAATGCGTCTAAACCACATAAACGAAAAAATAGAAAAAAATAATTTATTTGTTCATTCAAAAAAGTCACCCAAACAATGGGTGACTTTTTGATTTTCTTTTTATTTAATCATCAGCGCGGCGCCGATCGCGCCTGCCAGAGGTCCGACTTTGCCCTTTATTAATTTTACTGTTTTCGCTTGATGAGGGAAAATATATTTTTTCATGCTTTCTTTTGCGGAGTTCATAAACAAATCGCTCGACGCGACAACGCCACCGCCAAGAATAATCATTTCCGGATCTAGTGTATTAACGATTGTTGAGAATACTATTCCTAGATATGATCCAATTTCCGCATAACGTTGTTCGGCTAGAATATCGCCGCGATAGGCTTCTTCGGCGATAAGTCCGGCGTTGCTTTGCATTAACTTTTGATAGGCGACTTCTAAGCTTATGTGCTTATCATAATCAACTATTAAACGCCCCGGTTCACCGGCTGAACCGTGATGACCGTGATAGACGTCATCGTTAAGCCACCAGCCGCCACCAATTCCGGTACCGATTGTCATTCCGTAAAAGTTTTTTGAATTCTTTCCAGCGCCGATCAATCCTTCAGCCCGTACAAAACAATTCGCGTCGTTATCAAGTTCGATAGGCGTCTCGCTGAGTTTTAGTTGTTCTAAGATTAGTTGGCCAATTTTTTTCTTATCTAAAAATGGGAGGTTCTGCGCAACTTCAACTTCTTGTTTTTCATAATTGATTGGTCCTGGAATGCCAACGCCAATCCCAACTAATTCTCCTTTATGCTTTGCTATGCGTAGAAGAAGGGGATCAACGGCCGCTTGTAACATAATTAAAAAGTGTTTTAAGCTTTCGCGCGGCGTCGCCAAAACTAAGTGTTCAATGACTTTATTATTAGCGTCGATTAAAACAGCGGCGATCTTTGTTCCGCCGACATCAATACCAATTCGATAGCGTTTAGTTTGCGACATATGTGCCGTTAAATAATTGTTTAGCTGTTTCCCAATAGGCTGGGTTATTACGCACTGTTTTTTCCCAATACCAATATTCTATACCCCACCAATAAAAAGTTTTAAATCCAGTTTTCTGAATAAAAGAAACCATTTCTTTTAATTTTTCTGGGGTCATGGTTTTATCTCGTTCAGCTTGCGGCAAATCTTGAAACGCTGTTTTGCCCCAAGGCTCGCCTTGTAACTCAATAACTATCCAATCTTGTGGTTGGGCGAAAATATTTGCTAGGTTTTTCTTAACGCGGAAAAATGATGGGCCGATTGGATAATGAACATAGCTATGCAAAAAACGGGAATAGGTATCGCGGTACAATGTTGTTCCAAAAACATCGGCTCTTTTAGCGGCCATGGCCCAAAGTGATAATTCTCCGGAATCGGTAATAATTACCGGTCGCGTATCAAGTGACTTAACCAGTGCGATTTCCTTATCAAGAAATTTTGAATCAAATGTCGGACAGACTCCGAAGTTTGGTAAAAAGGGTTCATTCTCAACTTGCCAATAGCGTAGATTTGGATTCTGTTTATAACGAGAAACTATTTGTTGAATGTGTTCAAGCGTCGCGTTTTGGCGATCAGTATCATTCATTTCCCATGCCCATTTCGGAATATGACATTCCGGCCAGCGCGGAACTCTTTGTCCTAAAACTAGAATCAACTCTACATTGCGGCTTTCGGCTTGTTCAATTTGCCAATCCAAATCAGCCCAGTCATAAGAACCTTGTTCTTTTTCAAGAATATCCCAGTAGGCGGGCAAGCGCAGTTTTTTTACTTGTAGATCATCAAGCATCGCTGTGTACACTTCTTTCCAATCAAGACCTAGATCAGTGCTTTGCTTGCTTGAAAAAGTCATGCCATATTCTAATTCGGACTCCTTATAGCTTGGCCCCCAACTTAACACAAACAGCAGGAAAAAAATCCCGACAACAATATAAATGATGTGTCTGGCTTTATTGAAAAAATGAATCATCTTAATTATTATTTGTTATTTGTGGGATTACCGTATTGGTAACGAAATAAGTAATGGAATATGCGCAAATCGTAATCAAGAGTCCTATAATGGCATTACGTATTTGCCCGACCGCTTCATGAACCTGATCTTCATTACCGTTAGCTGTCATATATTTAAAGCCAGCCAAAATTAAAAGGACAATAAAGATTATTCCGAGTAAGCCAAGGAATACTTTGATGATTGCGGCGACAATGGCCGTAATGCCTTTTGATGGAGCACCGGCCTCGCCATAGGCCGTAGAACCAACGGCATTAAGTCCGCCTTCATTGGCTTTATCTATCCAACTGGCAGTAAAACCAAAAGCCGGAACCATCAGAGTTAATGAAAGAGTAGCCATGACAGCTATGCGTTTAGCCCAAAGCATATGATTATGGTATAATGCGTATAAATAGTGCAGTTTTATTATATTATAAGGGGCATTGAAAGTCCAACTAATCTATGGCTCTCTCGGCAAAAGTTGCCTTTAATACAGGTGTTCAGGTAGCAAGTAAAATAATCGGCACCGTTGTCAGTTTGGCGGCGGTCGCTTTGATAACCCGCTACTTAGGAAGTTTTGGCTTTGGATATTATACAACGGCCATAACTTTTGTGACCCTTTTCAGCATTGCGGGAGATTTTGGTATGACTTTGGTTAGCTCTCAGCTTTTGAGTAAGCCCGGCGTTGATCAGAATAAGATTTTAAGTAATATTTTTACCTTTCGCTTTGTAACAGCGGGAATCATGCTCTTGCTTGCTCCGATTGTCGTTATCTTTTTTCCGTATGATCCGATTGTTAAGCAAGGAGTCGTTATTGCCAGTATTACTTTTTTCTCAATATTACTCAATCAAGTCTTTGTCAGTTTGTTCCAAAAAGAATTACGCGCTGATAAATTGGCAATTTCCGAAATCGTCAGTCGCTTTGCAATTTTAGGAGCGACGGTTTGGGCTGTTTGGTTTGATATGGGAATTTTGTATATCTTGTGGGCCATGGCCATCGGTAATATTTTAAATGTTCTCATGAACTTGTATTATGCGCGACCCTACGCTCGTATTCGTTTCATGTATGACAAAGAAATCTGGCGCGATATCATAAAGCGTTCTTGGCCATTGATGGTTACTATAGTTTTAAATTTAGTGTATTTGAAAACGGATATCTTGTTGTTGTCATTATTTAAAAGTCCGGAGGCAGTTGGATTATACGGAGCGGCTTATAAAGTAATCGATGTTCTTGTAACGGTTCCGTTTATGCTTGGCGGGACAGTGTTGCCGATTTTGGCGCTGCGCTGGGAAACCGGGAAACGAGCGGATTATGAACGTGCCTGGCAAAAATTATTCGATGCCACTTCAATTTTGGCCTGGCCGGCTATTGTTGGAGGTTTTGTTTTAGCAACACCAATTATGAATATTGTCGCCGGTAAAGAATTTATTCCGGCTGGTCCGATATTGAGCGTTCTGGTTCTAGCAGTTGCCGGAGTATTTTTTAGCTCTTTGTTTAGTCATACGATGATCAGTTTTGGAAAACAGAAAAAATTAATCTGGTCCTACGTTTTTACTGCGCTTAGTTCCTTGCTTTTGTATTTTATATTTATTCCGAAATTTTCATATATTGCCGCGGCTTGGGTTACGGTTTACAGCGAAGTGGCAATTAGTATCTGCGCCTGGTGGCTTGTTCGTCGCGAAAGCGGTCTTAAACCAAGATACAGCAAGTCAGTTAAATCATTATTCGTAGCTTTGTTAATGGGTGTGATTTTATATCTTGTTCCATTTGATACCGGTAGTGCCATGGGATTAAGTATTACAGTTCTTGTTGGCGCAATTATATATTTAGTTGGTTTGCTCTTTACTGGAGTCTTGAGTCGAGCGGAAATAAGAGAACTTACTAAGATAAAAAGTTTGAATTCTTAATATGAATAAACCACTTTTATTTATATCAAGCTCAAAAGGGCGACAGGCCTGGCTTAGTAATACTATTTCCGCATTAAAAGCTTCGGCCTATCCGATTATTATTCGCTCTTCTTCACGTCGCTTTCGGAAAAATATGCGTCGCGAACATATTTATTCAAAATCTTTTTATCTTTCGTCTTTTCCGAGCTGGCTAGGAATTTTTATTGTGCCTTGTGCCTGGATATTTTTCGGAACAGTGCAGTTATTTAGAATTCTTCGTTTTCGTCCCGGTGCGGTCATCTTAATTAATTGGCCGGAAAAAATTATCTTAACGCCATTTAGTTCCTTCTTTAATACGACTGTTATTTGGTTGGAGCATCCTGATCCGGGTGCGGAAGTTCCGGGAGCATTGGTTCGAGCGTTGTATCATCGTTTGGCGAGAAAAGTAAAAATTGTCGCTTTTGGAAATGAGCTTTCAGAATTTTGGAAAACTGAACATAATCATAGCCAGGTCAGTATAGTTTTTCCTCCGAGCGTTCCGGTAAATGCCAAACAACATGATTTATTCAAAACTATGGCTGACCATACTGATCGCAGCCGTTTTGTCGTTGCGTCGGTATTATACGGTTTACCAAAAGATCAGGCCGAGCGCCTGTTATCAGCTGTTTCTATCACCCAAAGTGTTTGTCCGAATATTGAATTGGTAATTATTGGTGCGGGTAAGAATCGACAACAAATTCAATGGCTCGTCCGTAGAATGGGCCTAGAACGCCGTGTTTGGCTGGCTGGACCGACTGATGACTTTGAACGCTGGCTTAATCACCTCGATACCTATATAATTGCGACACCTCGACCAACGCTTGATGACGCCTCTTGGGCCATCGCGGCGATGAGTGCAAAGCTTCCGGTTCTAGCACCAAAGCTTTCTTGGCTTTCCGACGTTATTACAGAAAAGAATGGCGCGCTCATTGATGTTTCTGATCCGGAAACAATTGCTCGACAACTTATTAATTTGCAGCAAAACGAAGAATTGCGCGCTGCTTTAGGAAAGGAAGCGCAAAAAACGGCTGAACGTTTTTCCTTTGTTAACTTCAGTGACTCAATTCATAAATTATTTTAATGAAAAAAATTAAAGTCAAAGTAAAAGATGACGGACGCCGGGTTGATATTTGGCTATCGGAACAGCTGGAAATTTCGCGCGCTCAGGTTCAAAAGCTAATCAAAGAAGGCTTGGTTAGTCGCGCCGGAAATGTGTTACATTCTCATCACGCAATGCATAAAGGTGATGTGATTGAGATTGCTGCTTCAATTAAAGTTCCAAAAGCCGAGCGGGTAAAAGCGGAAATTCCAAAGATTCAGATTATTGCCGAAACCAATGATTTTATTGTTATTAATAAACCGGCCGGATTGTTGATGCACGGAACTGAACGCGAAGAAAGAAGTTCGGTAGTAGATTGGCTTTTAGATAAGAATCCAAAGATTTCCAAAGTCGGCGAAGATCCGAATCGTCCCGGCATTGTTCACCGTCTTGATAAAGATGTCAGCGGATTGGTTGTTCTGGCTAAAAACCAAGATAGTTTTGATGATTTGAAATCACAATTTCAAAAACGATCTGTTATGAAGCAATACCAAGCGCTTGTTTATGGCGAGGATTTACCACAAGAAGGGGAAATACGTTTTCGTCTTGATCGTTCGGCAAAGGGTTATCGTATGGCCGCTCGTCCGGAAAATCAAGAAGGCAAAACTTCCATTACCAATTTTAATGTTTTGCAGAATTATTATAATTACACATTAGTTTCCGTCATTATTAAGACCGGTCGCACTCATCAAATCCGTGCTCACTTCGCCGCATATAATCATCCGGTAGTCGGAGATGATTTGTACGGAACAGTTAAAGATAAGAAGCAGAATAAGAAATTAAATTTGGGACGTGTTTTTCTAGCAGCCCTTAATTTGTCTTTCAATGATTTGGATGGTAAGCGCCAAGAGTTTTCAATTGAAATGCCAAAACAATTGGAAGATTTTTTGGGCAAGCTCAAGATTAAAAAATAATTTTAGCTCATATGATTGTCTCATTTAGCGGTGCACCGGGTTCAGGAAAATCAGGAATCGCTAAACGTTTAGCAGAAAACTTAGGTTGGCCTTATTATGATATGGGCGCCTTGCGTCGCAAGTTAGCGGCGGAACGAGGAATGACTTTAGAGGAATATAATACGCTTGGCGAAACAGATCCGAAAACCGACACCGAAGTTGATGAGTATCAGGCCAAGCTTGGTAAGGAGCAAGATAATTTTGTTATTGTTGGACGAACTTCTTGGCACTTTATTCCGCACTCAGTGAAGATATATATGGACGTCGATCCGCTCGAAGGCGCTCGGCGTATTTTTAATGATACAAGCGTCCGCAATGAAGCGAAAAATATGAGCAGTGTAGAAGCGGTTTTAGAGAATATGAAAAAAAGACAGCAATCAGACAGCCTGCGCTATAAAAAGTATTTTAATATTGATGTCAACGATAAAAGTCACTATGATTATATAGTTGATACGAGCGCGATTAATCAGGAGGAAGCTTTTAATAAAGTTTGTGCTATAATTGATGATATAAACAAATAAAACCTATGAATATCGCCATTAACGGTTTTGGCCGTATCGGTCGCGCCGTATTTAAAGCAATTTTAGAGCGCCCGGGCGTTCGTGTTGTTGCTATTAATGATTTAACTGATACTGCAACCCTGGCTCATCTTTTAAAATATGATAGCTGCTACGGAAACTATTCAAAGAAAGTTAAAGCGACTAAGTCAGCAATTGTTGTGGATGGAATTTCCTATCCCGTATTGGCGGAAAAAGATCCGACTGCCTTACCTTGGAAGCAATTGAAAGTTGATGTAGTTATTGAATCAACCGGAAGATTTACCGATCCGGAAGCCGCTATGGCTCATATTAAAGCCGGCGCGCAAAAAGTTATTTTATCAGCTCCGGCCAAAGGCAAAGGCGCAAAGACTTTTGTTATTGGTGTTAATGAAAACCAGATTAAGAAGTCAGATAAGGTTATTTCCATGGCTTCTTGCACAACTAATTGCTTGGCACCGGTCAGCGACATTATTCGTCGCAGTTTCGGTATTGAAAAAGCGGTTATGACAACGATTCATTCTTATACCGCTGATCAGAACTTAGTTGATGGACCACATAAGGATTTACGTCGCGCCCGCGCTGCTGCGTTGAGCATGATTCCAACAACAACCGGCGCGGCGATCGCCGCAACTGAAGCAATTCCGGAATTAAAAGGGAAGTTTGACGGTTTGTCAGTGCGTGTTCCGACTCCGGTCGTTTCTTTGTGCGATTGTGTCTATGTCTTAAAAAAGAAAACTACGGCCGAGAAAGTAAACAAGGTTTTAGTTAAAGCGTCGGGAGCGCCGCGTTATCGCGGTATAGTTAGCGTAACAAGCGATCCGATTGTTTCTTCGGATATGATTGGTAATCCGGCGAGCGCTATTGTTGATTTACCTTTAACCAGTGTCGTAGGCGGAAATTTGTTAAAAGTAATTTCTTGGTATGACAACGAGTGGGGCTATAGTAACAGATTGGCCGACTTATGCGTTTTCTTTAAAAAGAAAAAATTAATAAAATAAAATAATATGACGCAAAAAGAAAAACAAACATATTTTATTTTTTTAGGCGCAGCTATTGTAGTAAGTGCCTTATTCGGCGGCGCAGCCGGCTTTATAGGAGCTAAAACAGCAACCTCAAGCCAACCCTTTTTAAAAAGTATTGAAAATTTAGTTTCCAATCGGGATGTAAATTCAAAAATTGCAACGGACGGAATTGTTGGTGTTGTTGATAAAGCTTCACCGGCCGTTGTCAGTATTATTGTTACAAAAGATTTGCCAAAGATTAATCCTAATATCCCTGATATTTTTAGACAATTTTTTGGTAACAGTGTCGTTCCTAACAATGGAACAGGAGAAACACAGAAACAACAAATTGGCGGCGGTAGTGGATTTATTTTATTCGAGGATGGATATATTGTCACAAATAAGCATGTAGTCGCCGATGAAGCGGCTGAATATACAGTATTGCTAAATAACGAAGAAAAGCATCCGGCTAAAGTATTAGCGCGCGATCCGCTTAATGATGTCGCTATTTTAAAGATTGAAGCGAATAATCTTCCAGTATTGAATTTAGGAGACAGCGATACGTTAAAACCGGGCCAAAGTGTTATCGCGATTGGTAATGCCTTGGGTGAATTTAGAAATACGGTTTCGACCGGAGTAGTTTCGGGTTTAGCTCGCTCAATTACCGCTTCAAGCGGCGCATTTAGCAGTGAACGATTAGTTGGATTAATTCAAACTGACGCCTCAATTAATCCGGGAAATTCCGGAGGACCCTTACTAGATACTGCCGGACGAGTTGTTGGTATTAACGTTGCGGTTGCACAGAATGCACAAAATATTGGTTTTGCCTTGCCTATCAACCAAGTAAAAGAAACTATTGAAAGCGTTCGCAAGCATGGGCGACTTATTCGTGCCTGGCTTGGAGTTCGCTATATTGCTGTAACGCCGGAATTAGCTAAAGAAAATAATTTAGCGAAAGATTATGGAGTATTGGTCGTTAAGGGTGAGTTGCCTACTGATTTAGCAGTTATGCCGGGATCGCCAGCCGATAAAGCGGGGATTGAAGAGAATGATATTATTTTGGAAGCTGATGGCAAAAAACTAACTGAAGATAATCCGCTTTCCATGATTATTGCCCGTCATAAGCCTGGTGAAATCTTAAAATTAAAAGTGTTACATGATGGACGAGAGAAAGATACGACGGTTGTATTAGAAGAAGTAACACAATAACAATGGAAAATCTTTTGAAACATATCGAAGAGCTCCGGGAGCGTATTATCGCTACCAGGAGCTTACTTTGACCTTGATCGTAAAGAAGAACAAGCTCAAGAATTGCGCCGGCTTATGAGTGAACCGGATTTTTGGGCTGAGCGGGAAAAAGCGGCCGAAACTGGAAGAAAGGCTGAAGCGCTTTCCAATGAAGTTGAATCGTGGAAAAGTTTACTTCTAGAAGTCCGTCAACTCGAAGAGTTTGTTGCTTTTGCCGAAACTGAAGATGATCTTTCTACGGCCGACCAAAGTTCTGAGCAATATGAAGAATTAAAAAAACGATTTGAAAAATTGGAATTTTTTGTAAAGTTTTCCGGACCATATGATGCCAACAACGCCATCCTTTCGATTCATGCCGGTACGGGAGGAGTTGATGCACAAGATTGGGCACAAATGCTTGAGCGTATGTTTATTCGTTTTGCAGAGCGTCATGAATGGAAAGTCGAAATGATTGACCGCGTTGTCGCTAATGAAGCCGGAATCAAGAGTTCATCTTTTCTTATCAGCGGTCATTATGCTTACGGATATTTGAAAAGCGAAGCGGGTTCTCATCGCCTCGTTCGTATGTCGCCTTTTAATGCCGATGGAAAACGCCAGACATCCTTTGCTTTGGTTGAAGTTATTCCCGAACTTCCCGATGATTCGGCGTTGGAAATTAAAGATGATGAGTTAGAAATTGATTTTTTTCGTTCAAGCGGACCTGGCGGCCAAAATGTTAATAAAACTTCGAGTGCTGTGCGTATTACTCATAAACCAAGCGGAATTGTTGTGGCCTGTCAGAGTGAGCGTTCCCAGCATCAGAATAGGGAATTGGCAATGAAAATGCTTCGTGGTAAACTGTCACAAATGCGACTCGAGGAACGAGCAGAGGAAGCCGCTAGTATTAAGGGTAAGCACACGGCAGCCGGCTTTGGTAATCGAATTAGATCTTACGTTTT
>CAYGIU010000014.1:0-1352 GCA_964350015.1 uncultured Gammaproteobacteria bacterium | reverse complement strand
GATGAAAGAACTGGACATGAAACTGCTGACGTATATGGCGTCATGGATGGAAATATTGATGAATTTGTCGAAGCATATTTAAGAGGTAAAATATAATATATTATGCCGGAGGGGGCACACAAGGGGGGATTGTTTTTATTTTTCTGTCTCGGGCTTATTGCCGGAGTTTCTTTGCTATCTTTCTATCAACATGAAGTAACGCCGCAGACGATTGATTTTTATATTGGTAAATCTATTGAAGCGCAAGCTGAAGTTGTTTCAGAACCGTTAGTTAAAGGTAAGGATAGTGAACTAGATATTGCGATACGTAAATTAGCTGGAGTAGATACTGTTTCGGGAAAAGTTAGAGTTAGAACTAATCGTTTCCCGGTATTGGTCTACGGAGATATTATAACAATCCAGTGTCGACTTGAGGCACCGGAAAATACAACTTTTAATTATCAACGCTATTTAGCGCGTTACGGAATTTATGCAATTTGTTTTAAAGCTAAAGTTAATAAAATTGGCGAAGGCGGGGGGAACCCAATTAAGAAAAAGCTTTTTGATTTAAAAAATTATTCTAAATCAATAATTGAAAAATATAGCAATGAACCGGAGTCGTCGTTAATTGGTCCAGTATTGTTCGGCGGCGGGGATGAGTTAGGGGAGACAATCGTTGAAAAATTTCGACGAACGGGGTTAACGCATATCATGGCGGTTTCCGGATTTAATGTTGGGATTTTGGCGGCCGGTGTTGCGTATTTATTATTCTTGACTGGCTTGCGCAGAAAATTAGTTTTTATAGTTAGTTCTGTCGCAGTTATTTCGTATGTAGTGTTGGTCGGTGCTGCGCCAAGTGCGGTGCGCGCCGGGATTATGAGCATTTTAATATTATTTTCATTATCTGTTGGTCGAATGGCTCGTTTAATTAATATTGTTATTATTACGGCGGCCGGAACCTTATTATTTAATCCATTATTATCGGCTGATATTGGTTGGCAATTATCATTTGCTGCAGTCTTGGGTTTAATTTATCTTTATCCTGTAATAAAAAAACTCTTAGATAAGATTATTTGGAAACGTCTTGCCTGGCTGAGTGATGTTATAGCTGCGACCTTAGCGGCACAATTTTCAACAACTCCAATTTCTTTATATCACTTCGGCCAAGTCTCGCTCATCTCGCCTCTAGCAAATATTTTAGTTGTTTGGACCATAGCGTTCTTAACTGCAGCTTCGGCCATTGCCATTCCTCTGGCCGCTTTATTTCCAGCTTTAGGAAACATTTTCTTCTTAGCTTCGTTTATTATTGCGAAGTACATTATTTGGGTTGTTAGTATTTTGTCACTGCCTGATTGGGCAGCGCTACAGATATA
>CAYGIU010000013.1:0-11663 GCA_964350015.1 uncultured Gammaproteobacteria bacterium | reverse complement strand
TTATTACTACAATCGAATCCGCTTTAGCCGCCGCGTACCGCAAGGATTACGGCGAAAAAAATCAAAATATTAAAGTAACGTACGATCCTGAAAACAATACAACCAAAGTCTTTGATTCAAAGATTGTGGTTGAAGATGTTCCGGAAGAAGAATTAGCAGCGCTTGAAGCCGAAATGGAATCAGGTGAAGCAGCTCCTGCGCCAGAACTTACTCCGGAAGGAGAGGAAAAAAAGCGCTTTAATCCAAAAACCGAGATGCAGATTTCGGAAGCGAAAAAGATTAATAAGAAAAATGCTTTAGGCGATGAAGTTCGTACTGAATTAGAAACTCATGAAGAATACGGACGTATGGCTGCGCAAACTGCTAAGCAAGTTATTATTCAACGTCTTCGTGAAGCGGAACGCGACATGGTCTATAACGAATTCAAAGATAAGCAAAGTGAAGTTATTACCGGATTTGTACAACGCCGCGAAGGACGCTTGGTACTTGTTGATCTTGGACGCGCTACTGGTATTATTCCGCCGGATGAACAGATTCGCGGTGAACGTTATACACCAGGTGAACGTTTAAAGTTTTATGTTAAAGAAGTTAGCCTTACTCCAAAGGGTCCGGAAATTGTTTTGTCACGAACTTCCGATGAAATTTTGAAGAAAGTTTTTTATTTGGAAATTCCTGAAATCTCAAATAGTTTAGTTGAGATCCGTTCAGTCGCACGCGAAGCAGGTAGTCGTTCAAAGGTTGCAGTCTCAGCCGAGAATGACAACATTGATCCAATCGGTTCTTGTGTTGGACAACGCGGCGCTCGTATCCAAACAATCATTCGCGAATTAGGGGGAGAAAAAATTGATATTATTGAATTTAGTGAAGATGCTGAGACCTATATTGCTAATGCTTTGGCTCCGGCAAAAGTTGAAAAAGTAAAATTAGTTGCCGATCAACGCCAAGCCTACATTACTGTAAAAGATGACCAACTATCTTTAGCCATCGGTAAGGACGGACAGAACGTTCGTTTGGCCGCTCATCTTACTGGTTGGAATATTGATATTGCTGGAGACGGTTCCGGTCCTGCAAAAGAAACAGAAGAAACAGAAGAAGCGGGAGAAACAGTTGAAGAAGAAGTAGCTGCAGTAGAGGAAGAACCAACTGAGGAAATAAAAGAAGCAGAAGTTTCAGAAGAAACAACTGCTGTTGAAAAAGAATAATAATTATTTATATATATGAACAACGTATTGTTAATCATTTTTGGCGGCGCTGCTTTAGCGATTGTCTATGGACTATTTTATATCCAATCCATTTTGCGTTTACCTGAAGGAAACGAAAAGATGAAGCAAATTGCAGCGGCAATCCAAGAAGGTGCTAAAGCTTATTTGAATCGTCAATATCGAACAGTTGCAATGGTTGCTGCCGTATTATTTTTGATCATTGGCTTTATTCCGCCGCTTGGTTGGATGACAGCTATCGCCTTTTTAGTTGGTGCGATTTTATCAGCCGTTGCTGGTTATATCGGTATGAATATTTCAGTTCGCGCAAATGTTCGAACTGCTGAAGCCGCTAAACACGGTATTGCCAAAGCTCTTGATGTTGCAGCGCGTGGCGGCAGCGTTACCGGAATGTTGGTTGTTGGTTTAGCCTTGCTCGGTACTGCCGGATTTTATTTCTTAACTCACGACTTGCACGCTTTGATCGGACTTGGTTTTGGAGGATCTTTGATCTCAGTCTTTGCTCGTTTGGGCGGCGGTATTTTTACCAAAGCGGCTGACGTTGGCGCTGACTTGATTGGAAAAGTAGAAGTTGGAATTCCTGAAGATGATCCTCGCAACCCAGCAGTTATTGCTGACAACGTTGGTGACAACGTTGGAGATTGTGCCGGTATGGCTGCTGACTTGTTTGAAACTTATGTTGTTACTTCAATCGCGGCAATTTTGCTCGGACATCTTGTGTTCCCAAATTATGAAAACGCAATTGTCTATCCATTAGTATTAGGCGGTGCTTCAATTATTACTTCAATTATTGGAACCTACTTTATCAAGTTAGGTAAATCACAGAATATAATGGCGGCTTTGTACAAAGGATTAATCAGCGCCGGCGTTTTAGCGGCGATTGCTTTTTACCCGATTACAAATTGGTTGATGGTTGATAATGGAAAATACAGCACTCTTAATTTATACTTCGCAACTTTAATTGGTTTGGTAGTAACAGCAGCGATGGTGTTGATTACCGAATATTACACTTCGACTAAATATAAACCAGTTAAAGATATTGCTGAATCTTCAACAACTGGACATGGTACAAACATCATTACTGGTTTAGCAGTTTCAATGAAAGCAACTGTTCTACCAATTTTTGTTATCGTCTTAGCAATCTGGGGTTCATATCAGCTTGCTGATTTATATGGAATTGCTTTGGCGGCCGTTGCTATGTTATCGATGGCCGGAATTATTGTAACGATTGATGCCTATGGTCCAATCACTGACAACGCCGGAGGAATTGCTGAAATGGCTGAAATGGATGAAAGCGTTCGAGCTGTTACTGATCCGCTTGATGCTGTTGGTAATACAACTAAAGCAGTTACTAAAGGCTATGCAATTGGTTCAGCGGCTTTAGCAGCCCTCGTCTTGTTTGCAGATTTTACAAACAGCGCCGGTTCAGCTTTCACCTTCCAAATTGATAATCCGTTAGTTTTGGCCGGCCTATTCTTGGGCGGTATGTTGCCATATTGGTTTGCCGCACTTTCAATGCAGGCGGTTAGTCGCGCTGCTGGAAGTGTTGTCGAAGATGTTCGCGCACAGTTTAAAGAAAAGCCGGGTATCATGACTGGAACTGAGAAACCTGACTATGGACGTACTGTCGACATTGTTACAAAAGCGGCTATTAGTCGTATGACTTTGCCGGCTTTGATTCCGGTACTAGCCCCGATTATTGTTGGAGTTGTGCTCGGCGTTGAAGCACTTGGTGGATTATTGATTGGTTCAATTGTTACCGGTGTTTTCGTCGCAATCTCAATGACATCCGGTGGTGGTGCTTGGGACAATGCAAAAAAATATATTGAAAACGGATTTCATGGTGGTAAGGGTTCTGATGCTCACAAAGCAGCAGTTACCGGCGACACCGTTGGTGATCCATACAAGGACACAGCTGGTCCGGCAATTAATCCGATGATTAAAATTATTAACATTATTGCGTTGCTTATTGTTGCGCTTTTAATTTAAGATCATGAATTGCACTCGAACTGATTTATCCGCGTCACGTATAGAACTTTCAGTTACTGTTAGCGCTGAAGAGATGCTTCGTTTTGCCAAATTGGCAGCGACGCGTTTATCTGAGCAAACAAAGATTGAAGGATTTCGTCCTGGTAAAGCGCCGTATGAAACAGTTCGCGCTCGAATGGGAGATATGGCTATCTATGATGAAGCTTCGCGTGTTGCAGTTTCAAAGACAATTGATGAAGCATTAACAAAAAATATTAGCGAAGATTGGGTTGGACAACCTGAAATAACAATCAGCAAATTAGCCCCGGATAATGATTTTGAATATAAAATATTAGTAACATTACTTCCTAAGGTAGTACTTGGTGAATATAAAAACCTTGGTATTGTTAAAGAAGAATTAAAGATTTCTGATGATGAGATAGCGAAGGTTATTGATCATTTAAGTGAAAGTCGCATTAAAGAAACTTCAGTTGAGCGACCGGCGCAATTAGGCGATAAATTAATTTCAGATATTTTTCTTTCACTTGATAATGTTCCGCTTGAAGGTGGACAAGGAAAAGACGTTGCTATTGTGCTTGGAAAAGAATACATTGTCCCTGGCTTTGATGATCATGTAGTCGGCATTGAAAAAGGACAAGAGAGGAATTTCGAGTTGCATTATCCGGCTGACCATTCACACAAACAACTGGCTGGAAAAAAAGTTATGTTTAAGGTAAAAGCCAAAGATATTTTTGAGCGTGTATTGCCTGAGATTAACGATGGTTTCGCTTTAGACTTTGGAGTTAAAAGCATGGAAGAATTAAAAAAGAATATTCGCCATTCGGTTGAACATGAAAAAAAACACGAAATTGAAAATAAATATGAGCGCGCAATTATCGAGGCGGCGGTTGCAAAAGCACAGATTAGCGAAGTTCCTGATGCATTAGTTGAAAGCGAAGCGCGAACTATGTTGCAAGAGCTTGAGCAAAACGTCATCTCTTCGGGCGGCGTTTTTTCCGACTACTTAACAAGTATTAATAAAACTCCCGGCGCAATGCTAGAAGAGTTTAAACCACAGGCGCTTGATCGCGTTAAGGCAAGTTTAGTATTGCGCAGTATTGTTAAAGAAGAAAAAATTTCTGTTGCTGATGAAGATATTTCTAAAGAATTAGAAATGTTAAAAAAGCGTTATGCTCAGGATGCCAAGGCCATGGAATCAATTACTTCACCGGCGTATCGCCGACACATTGAAGCAGTATTATTAAATCGAGCTGTTATCACAAAGCTTGTTTCACTTAATACACCTGTATGAGCCTTCTTGCCCTAAACAAACGGGCATCGTTCGACTATGAATTCCTTGAGAAAATAACTGCTGGTTTGGTTTTAACCGGACCAGAAACAAAAGCCGCAAAAGGCGGTCAGGCAAATCTCAAAGGAGCTTTTGTTGTATTTCGCGGAAGAGCCGGAACGCGCCCTGAAGCCTATTTGATCAATGCATATATTGCTCGCTATAAATGCGCCGGTAAAGATGATAGTTACGTTCCGGAGCGCCCTCGAAAACTCTTATTGAGACGTCGAGAAATCGCCCATTTAGTAGGAAAACAGCAAGAAAAAGGCTTGACATTAGTCCCAATTCGACTGTATACTGACAGAAGTCTTATCAAGTTAGAATTTGCTGTAGCTCGCGGAAAAAAGAGCTTTGACAAGCGTCAAAGTATCAAAGATCGAGAGCTCAAAAGACAGCTTGATTCGCTGCGTAAAAGCGGCTCGACAAAGATCCGTTCTTAACACAAGCTAAAGACCTGGGGATGCCAGGATTTGATAATAATATTTGTTTTCAGTGTTCAGATCGTGCTGGTTGCCACGTTAATCCGACCGAACCAACAGTTCACAACACTGTTAACGCCAAGGCTGCCTTCTCATGGAAGGTTCCAGCTTTCGCGACCGTTGCCGCCTAAGAGCCGCAACCATCCGTCCTTCGTAGTCTGCGTGAAGGAGTTCGGGTGTCATATTGCAGACTCGAGCTTCGTGGCTGTCTGACGACAAAGCTTTAAATAATTTCAGACTAGCTTGCATCGATTATTTCGATCTTGACGATGCGAGTGAATATTCAGATCGAACTACGTCTGTACAAACACTGCTGACAGGTTATTAGACAGGGGTTCAACTCCCCTCATCTCCACTAGGAAATTGCTACGTGTTAGTCTTGCCGAAGTGGCGGAATTGGTAGACGCGGCGGACTTAAAATCCGCTTGTAGTAAAATGCAGTGAGGGTTCGATTCCCTCCTTCGGCACATTCCGCGGGTATCGTATAATGGCTATTACATTACCTTGCCATGGTAGAGATACGGGTTCGATTCCCGTTACCCGCTCCAAAAATTATGCGCAGAACTCATCGTAAACCAAAACATCAAGAGCCTGTAAAGGCTTTTCGAGTCAATCGATCCATTAGTGGACCGATAGTTAATCTTATTGATGACGAAGGAAATTTTCGTGGCGAGATGCCAGTTGAAGAAGCAATTGCGCTTGCTGAACAGTCTGAATTAGATTTAGTTGAAGTTAACCCAACAGCAGTACCGCCAATTGTTCGTATTGTTGATTACGGTCAATTTAAGTATGAGCGTGATAAGAAAGCGCAAAAACAGAAGGCTCACTTAAAGAAATCAGAAATTAAGGGTTTGCGTCTGTCGATTAGAATTGGTGAGCATGATTTTACTGTTCGTAAGGAGCAGGCCAAGCGTTTCTTATCTAAAGGAGATAAACTTCGTCTTGAATTGCAATTGCGTGGCCGTGAGCGCCAACACCCTGAACTTGCGCGCGCTATGCTTGATAAGTTTGTTGAAGCCTTAAAAGCCGATCCGGAGCTCAATGCCTCAGTTGAGGAAGGCTTGACATCTCAGGGGGGAAAGTTTAGTATGATAATAACTAATAAAAAAGTCTAATTTTTATCTAACCTAATTGAATTTTTGTCGTTATGCCCAAGATTAAAACACACCAAGCAACGGTCAAGAGATTTACCAAAACTAAGACCAATAAGCTACGCCGTCGCAAAGCCGGACAGGATCACTTTAATTCCCGTGAATCAGGTAATACCGTTCGTAATAAGCGACGCGACGTAACGACGCATGTGGCCGATGCCAAGAACATCGCCAGTTTCATGCCGTATAATTAAACAAATATCCAGATATGCCTAGAGTAAAACGAGGTACCACCCATGTAAAAAAGCGCCGAAAGCTTTTGGCTAAAACCAAAGGTTATAAATGGGGTCGTAAGAAATTAATTAAAGCGGCTAAAACAGCCGTCTTAAAAGCTGGTGTTCACGCCTATACAGATCGTCGCCGTAAGAAGCGAACGACTCGTGCATTGTGGCAAATTAAGATTAGCGCATTTGTTAAGGCGCATGATATTTCCTATTCAAAATTCATGGGTTTGCTTAAAAAAGCCAATGTTGAAGTTGATCGAAAGATTTTAGCTGACTTAGCTGTTAATCATCCAGCTGCTTTTGAAAGTATTCTTAAGAAGATTAGCAAATAAATATGAATGCTCAGATTTTGTATATCGGCCAAATTGTTGTTTCAATCTTACTGATTACAGTTATCTTGCTTCAAAATCGCGGTACTGGTCTTTCTGGAATTTTCGGAGGTTCAGGCGCAGTTTTTCAAACTAAGCGCGGTATTGAAAAGATTCTTTTCATCGCAACGATTGTTTTGGCGGCCCTGTTCTTTGGTCTGTCTATCAGTCGATTGTTTTTTCAGTAAACTAAGTCTCGTTTGAGACCTCATGCATATGAATAAAGCAACCTTGATTGAAAAAATTTCTTCGGAAATGAATATCAATAAAAAGCAAGTTGAAGATGTTATTGAAAAAATGATTGATATGATCATTAAAGAATTAAAAAACGGTAATAAGGTTAGTCTTGTTGGCTTCGGAACTTTCGAAGCTCGCACAAGACATACTCGCGGCGGTGTTAATCCGCAACGTCCTAATGAACGTATTCAGATTCCGGAAGTAAAAGTTGCTAAATTTAAAACAGGTAAGACATTAAAAGACGCGTTGAAGGAAAAATAAATTATACGAAGAAAGAGACTCGGATTTCCGAGTCTCTTTTTATTAATTTTTTTCTTCTGATAATTGGTAATACCAGTAAGGATATTTTATTTCTTTTTCGTCTTCAAATTCAAACTCAATCAACGCCTCAAAACCTCCTTCAGCAATCTTGCGGCAACACATATCTGTTAGCGCAATGATTTTAGTCCATTCTATCTCAATTAAACTTGCCATCTCAATTAAGTACCTTTTCTGTTTTTTGTGGATATTAAGATTATTTGTAAGATACTTTAAATGGACTGGGAATAACATCATTCCGGGCCTTCTTTCTTCTTTATACCATTCTAGAAAGGAAAAATAAGGGCCTTCGTCGCCGGTTTTTTCAAATAACAACAATATTAGAAACTGAGGTGAATCATCCTTTTTCTTAAGTGATTCATTTTGAACCTCAAAGGTGAATCCAATATTTAATGAACGTCCTTCAAAAGTAAAAGACGTAAGATTCTCATCAACATTTGAATGTACTTTCATTATTCCTCCGAATTTTGGTTTGTGCATCCAGCAGGGATCGAACCTGCGACCATTCGCTTAAGAGGCGACTGCTCTACCGCTGAGCTATGGATGCGGATAATCTAATTTTTTATATATAGTAGCTGGGGAGAGGCTCGAACTCTCGACCTTAGCGTTATGAGTGCTACGCTCTAACCAACTGAGCTACCCAGCCATATTTTTCTGTGCACTCGGGGGGATTCGAACCCTCAACCCCTTGGTCCGAAGCCAAGTGCTCTATCCATTGAGCTACGAGTGCCCACGTTGTTGGCTTATCTAAGCCAAGTCCAATGAAGTCTATCATAGCTTTTTATTACAGGAAAATCAAGAGCTTTTACTGGCTTTGACCCTTGCCAAGATTCTTTTTCTCATGTATACTAGGGAAGATTTATTGCCTATGAACAAACCCTCTCGTGTCGCGGCTGTTCGTCCTCATCGTAACGACAGCATTAAGATTCAAGGAGCGCGCGTCCACAATTTAAAAAATATCAATGTTGAGATTCCTCGTGATAAACTTGTTGTTATTACTGGTTTGTCGGGTTCGGGAAAATCATCATTAGCTTTTGATACTATCTATGCTGAAGGCCAACGACGTTATGTTGAGTCCTTATCAGCGTATGCTCGGCAGTTTGTCGGTCTTATTGATAAACCAGACGTTGATTTAATCGAAGGATTATCGCCAGCAATTTCTATTGATCAGAAATCAACTTCACACAATCCTCGTTCAACCGTCGGAACCGTTACGGAAATCTATGATTACCTTCGCTTACTATTTGCGCGCGTTGGTGTCCCATATTGTCCAAATTGCAATTTAAAAGTTAAGCCCTATTCGATAGATGAAATCATTCATCAAATATTAGAGCAATGCGTTAATGACGATGTAATTTTATTGGCGCCGATTATTCGTGATAAAAAAGGAGAACATAAATCTGTTATTGGCAGTATTAAGCGGGCCGGCTTTAGTCGCATTCGTTTTGATACAATAATCTACACTCTCGAAGAGTTTGAAGATTTAAGTGTTGATAAACAAAAGAAACATAACCTAGAAATTGTTGTTGACCGCTTAAAGGTTACTAAAGACAAAGAAGATGTTTCTCGTTTAACCGAGGGTGTTGAACGTTCGCTTGATTTGGGTGAAGGTATTATGTATGTATTGCAAGAGAAAAAAGAAAACGTGAAAATATTCTCGCGTTTATTAGCTTGTCCAAACTGCGGCTTAACAATTATGGAACCAGAGCCGCATCACTTTTCATTTAACTCTCCGCATGGTGCTTGTCCAGATTGTTCAGGCCTCGGAACTAAATTAGAAGTTGATCCGGAATTAGTATTTAACGATAAACTAACTATCGCTCAAGGTGGTATTAAGCCATGGGTTCATAATAATGTTAACGGACAAATGTGGCTATCCAAGCAGCTTGGCACTGCAGCGCAAGATTATGCTTTTGACCTGAATACGCCGATTCGGGATTTGACTCCAAAGCAGCTTACCATGGTTCTTTATGGCACAAAGAACTCGGGGGCTGATGAGTTTGAGGGAATAATTCCAAATCTCATGCGTCGTTATGAACAAACTGAATCGGATTATGTTCGTAAAGAGATTGAAAGCTTTATGCGTGTTTTGGTTTGTCCCTCATGTAATGGTCAGCGTCTTAAGCCGGAAAGCTTAGCGGTTAAGATTGCTAATCATTCGATTCATGAAGTAACTGTTAAATCTATTGAAGAAGCTCAGGATTTCTTTATTAGTCTCGAAGAAAGTAAAACGGTCACAGCGCGCGAAAGAAAGATTTCAGTACAAATTTTAAAAGAAATCAGATTACGTTTAAAGTTTTTACTTAACGTCGGTTTGGATTATTTAACATTGTCTCGTTCCGCAAATTCTTTATCGGGCGGTGAAGCTCAACGTATTCGTTTGGCAACGCAAATTGGTTCGGCGTTGATGGGAGTTTTGTATATTCTTGACGAACCGTCGATTGGTTTGCACCAAAGAGATAATGACAAGTTGATTGATACACTTAAAGATCTGCGTGATTTAGGAAACACGGTTATCGTTGTTGAACATGATGCCGCTACAATGGAAGCAAGTGATTATATTATTGATATTGGACCGGGCGCCGGAGAACATGGCGGACAAGTTGTTGCGGCGGGAACGCCTTCGGAAATTAAGAAAAATCCTAAGTCACTAACAGGACAGTATTTAGCAGGAAAAAAATCAATTCCAGTTCCGCAAACATATCGCACCGGAAACGGACAGAAGATTAAAATTGTAAATGCTACAGAACACAATTTAAAAAATGTAACTATTGAATTTCCTCTTGGAAAATTAATCGCCATCACCGGAGTTTCCGGTTCGGGTAAATCAACTTTGATTACTGACATTTTAGCAACAGCCTTAAACCATAAGTTTTATCGTGCCAAAGAATTGCCGGGAAAACATGATCGCATCGAAGGTTTAGAAAATTTAGATAAAGTAATTGATATTGATCAATCCCCAATTGGGCGAACGCCGCGTTCTAACCCGGCGACCTACACGGGACTATTTACTCCAATCCGTGATCTATTCGCCGCATTACCGGAAGCGAAGTTGCGAGGTTATCAACCGGGACGCTTTTCATTTAACGTTGTTGGGGGACGCTGCGAAACCTGCTCCGGAGACGGAATTATTAAAATTGAAATGCAGTTTTTACCTGATGTCTATGTTGAATGTGATGTCTGTCACGGTCATCGTTATCAAAGAGAAGTATTGGAAGTGCATTATAACGGCAAGAATATTTCCGATGTCTTGGAAATGACCGTTGAAGAAGCAATGGTTTTCTTTAAACACATTCCGGCCGTTCATCAAAAGCTCGCGACCTTGTTCGAAGTTGGCTTAGGCTATATTAAACTTGGACAATCGGCCACTACTCTTTCCGGAGGAGAAGCACAACGTATTAAATTAGCAACTGAATTATCGCGTCGTCCAACCGGTCAGACCTTATATATTTTGGATGAACCGACTACTGGTTTGCACTTTGAAGATATTCGTCGCTTACTAACAATTCTGCAACGCTTAGTAGATCGCGGCAATACCGTAATTATTATTGAACATAACTTAGACGTTATTAAATCAGTCGATTGGATTATCGACTTAGGTCCGGAAGGCGGAAATAAGGGCGGAGAGATAATTGCTGAAGGTACACCAAAGGAAGTTGCGAAGAATAAAAAAAGTTATACGGGAAAATATTTAGCACCGTTACTTTAAATACCAGTGAAAACAAAAACAGCCCTAGGGCTGTTTTTGTATTGACAAATCTCTGCAATATGGTAGTTTAAAGAATAAATTTGAACTTTAAAAGGAGAATATATAATGGAGATACATTTGATTTCGGCTACAATGCCGAAAGACATTGATACGTCAAAACGTTTTGGAAATACTGTATTGCAAAATTATGAAGTCGAAACAGTTATGCGTAATATAGTAATTATGCAAAAAGCTCTTAATCAAAGCACTTGGACCCCCTTCACTTTTGAAACATATAAAGAATATATGTCACATGAAGTTGGAAATGCCGAAGAGGGAGTTTTGAATGTTTTGACTGATGGCGGTAAGGTACCGTTCTCTGAAACAAGGATTGACGGCGGATACTTGCTTAGGGAAGAGAATAAATACACAGTCACTGACAAATTTATTGGAATAATAGAAATTTTTATTAAGCCGGGCCATGAAATCAACATAGCGAAACATCCAAAACTGAAAGATTTTTCTATCATTGAAACAAATGAAGAAGTTAAGCAATTCCTTGCTAAGCTCCGCCAGGATTGGTTCTCTGAAAAAGAGCTTAAAAAAAAGAACTTTGACCTTTATGAAAAAGTGAGCTCATGGAAAAAATCCGCTCCTACAGG
>CAYGIU010000012.1:0-11687 GCA_964350015.1 uncultured Gammaproteobacteria bacterium | reverse complement strand
TAATGAAGATGTCCTAATAAAACAGCTGTGCCGCCAATCGCGGTGCACAAGAAGAATAAATTGCGCAAATATTTTTTCTTCCAAAAAATAAAAGCGAGTAAAAAAGGAGTGCCGGTATGGGCGGAAAAAAACAAATCATTTCCCGAGCTTATCTGAGCGACAAAGTCGTTGGGATTAATATAGATTTCGCCGAGCGGCGGTGCTAAGTTGGTCATTACGAGGAAAACTGAACGGATTAAAATAAAAACGGCCAAGCTTTTTACGGTAAAAGGAATATATTTCGGTTCATACAAAAGGAGAAAAATAACACCGGCGACAAATAAGATTGCCCCCTCGGAAAAAATTAGATGAACATCAACCGAAGGAATGTTATCTAAGATAATATCAGTAACGTGATTGCTCGAATGCTTGGAGGCATATATATTGGCATATTGGTTCATGAATACCGCAATAATCAAAAACAATATACTCAAAAGCACATTATAGAGAAATGTTCTTTGAAACCAAAATATTTTGTGTTCATTCCACATATAGGTATCGTACTGTACTGTAAGTATACGACTTTTTTGATAAATAAAAAACCGCCTAGCTATTCGCTAGACGGTTTTTAATAACACTTTTATCGAGTTACGGTAATGACGGCAGTCTCCGGAGGAACTTCAGTTCCTGGGGCACTGACAATAATACGACCAGTTGTCGCATCTTTCATAATCGTATAACCGGTATCATAGTCAACGTTGCTCGTATAGTGAGCGCCAGTGACCGATGGATCAAACGGCAAGGTTGAGATATACGTTGGGATAACGCATGGAGCAATATCATAGCCACCCGCAGTACTTCTCATTGTTACTGCACTAGTAGGAATCGCACCTGCCGCACAGTTTGTTTCAAAAACGCCCTTGTTGTCAGCTAAGCGCTGGCCAACGGCATTTAAAAGCGTGTTAACATTTGACCAACGTTGCGTATTGCGAGATTGGGCAAACTGTCGCGCCGGGTTGATCGCGATGATTACGACTGCAGCCAAAACTGCAATAATACCAATAACGACCAATAATTCAATAAGGGTAAAACCCTTTGGAGATAATTTTTTCATATTTTCAAAAAAATATAAGATTAGATTTTTTCGACCATTTGACACTTGTATTATAGCATAATTTAACAGAAGCTATAATAACGAGTTTAGAAAGAACTGACTTCCTCCCAAGAGGCCAAGGTATTTGCCGGGTAATCAAGTATGGCTATAATTCTAGCGCTTGCACTATTTACGGTTGATTGAGTTTTAAATATTCTTTGATTTCCAACTGATTCAATAGCTAAAATATCACAGCTGTAGTCTCCAATAACAAGGGCTTCACTGCCAATATACGTATCATCAAGCTTGAATTTTAGTAAAGCATAATCAGCACAACTTTCAGCTAGGGCAGTGCTTATTTTTTTATATTCAGTAATTGACATGCTTGAATAGCTAAAAAACGAGTATGAACTTAAAGCTAGTGTAATAGTCATAAATACTAAAGCCAGAATAATCGCCGATGTTAATACAATGTAGCCGTTTGGTTTTTGCATACTATTTTCTGAGAAAACTTGTGCTTGCTAAGGTTGTGCTTGGATAATTTGCACTATGAACCGTAATCGTGGTCTTAACTCCTTCGGGCGCTGCGCCACTCGCGTCAATATGTTCAAAAAGTAAAAGATCAACAATGACCGCGTCGTTATCTAAGGTTACAAATTCTCCAGCGCCAAATTTAACGCGAGCATTACCATTATTGAAATCAAAGACAATTGGATTTTGCGCAAAATTTCTTTTTGTAACTGAAAGCGATGAACCGGATTGTCCAGCTAAAGGTAAGTTGATTGCCGTAGCGTTATCTAGTGCCCAATGAATTTTTTGCGAGACGAAATTTAATTCGTCGTGTACTGCGGCCTCGGCTTTAAGTTGATCTGCTGATGTAATAACTTGATATAGAGTAAGAATAGTGAAACCAATAATTAGCACGGTTAATACCGCATAAATTAGCGTTTCTATTAGAGTGAATCCGTTTTTTATTTTAAAATCCATACTAAGGACTTGAAGTAATAATTCTGAAAGCATCGTTACTGCGCACGGACATATATACTAAATTATCTTCGTAGTCTATGCCAGTGGCTTCTTGCGGAAAATTAAATGAACTACAAAAAGTAATATTATTTGGGTTATTAATATCCCAAACTTGAAATTCACTGTTGGTATCGGAGGTGGCGAGGAAGGTTAATCCATCGCGAGCACGTAAGTCATTAATATTGTAACTAAAGTTTTTCGAACCAAGATTTATCGGCGTTGCTTCTTGTGTAATATTTAAAATATGATATTCATGATGGTCTGAATGATTTCCGCCAACAATTCTGCCAAAATATAGATTATTTAGATCGACCCAGATAGCTTTACCATTTTCACTGTCACCCGGAGCGCTATAGCCTCCGACTTGAGTAATGTTTGCGGGATTAGAAATATCATATATTTTTAGTTCTTCGTCACCGTTATTTGCAATATACACGTAATTGTCTTTTACATAAATTGAATTTACATCCTCATTTATTTCCTTACTACCTAGAGCAACTGGTGCAAGCGGATTAGAGACGTCAATAATATGAAATTCAGGACCAGTCGCCTTTTTTGTGCCAATAAAAATTTTGTCGTATCCATAAAAAATAGAGTTTCCAATAGCATTAGTTCCGGAAACGCCTGGCAACTTTAAGGTTGATATAAGAGTGGGTGTTGTAATGTCATTGACATTTAATATTTGCAACTGTGAGTTCACATTGTTATTAGCAAGATACGCATAACCTCCGCCTACATCAAGTGCGTTTAAGGTTGGCCCAGTATCTAAGCTGGAGACTAATACGGGGTTGCTTCCATCTGTTGCATTGATAATAAAGAAGTCTGGCTTAGCTGATGAGGACGCGGAAGCGCTCATATAAATTATTTTATCTATGACATCAAGATCAGTGGCTGAATTACCAGGACCAAGATCGACTGAACCCAAAGTGCGTGGATTGCACCAGTCTCCAGAGGTACCTTCGCCGCCCGTGTCAGTTGGATCAGGTGGTGGAACAGCATTTGGCCAATCTGTCACTATCATAGCTAATTCAATTTTTTGCGGACGCAAAGGGTCAGTAGTCCAAGTCACTCGACTGGTTACTTTCTTTTGATATTGATCGATCGCCTCAACTATTATTTCATTAAGAAAATCTCCAACCGTGGCCGAACTTGAGTTAAGGCCAGTAAAATCTAGGCGCGCTGCTTTTTTAGCATTTTCTAAATTATTTTGTGCTAGATAAATAGCTTGTTCATTTGATTTTGTATCAATGGAAAATGATTGTCCTTGAAATATTAAAATAGCTCCGGAAGCCAGGCAAACCGTGATCAAAGCTAAGGCAATTAATACCTCAAGGATGCTATAAGCGTTTTGTTTGATTTTTTTCATAATTTACCAATTAATGCCTCCGGCTGTATTGATTGTAATTGTCCTGCTTGTTCCGGTTGCATTTAAAGTAATAGTACCGCTCGGTAAAGCATCGCCGTTAAGTTGCGTGAAAACAACCTCTGTTAAGCCGCTTAAGCTCAAAGAGGGCGCAACAGTAAATCTTTTATCAAATTCTTGGTTGCGTGTAGCGTAAGAATTACCTCTAAATAAGGTATAACTGGAAGTATCACGAAAAACTCCGTAAGCAGACTGGTTAAGATTATTAATACTGGAATTTCTTGCCATTCGTAAAACGCTTACCAAAACTGCTTGCTCGGAATCCAGCGCAAATGTTTTATAAAAACCCAGCCCAACGGTCAGCGCTAAACTAGAAATTATTATTATAATGGCAATGGAAATAATAACCTCAATCAATGTCAGGCCTGAGTAAAATTTTTTTTGAAACAGTTTTTTCATTGGAAAAAACTAACGAGTAAGACTGGTGCTTAACGAATAGATTGGTTTGATAATTGAAATAGCGACAAAACCAACCATGCCACCCATTAATACAAGAAGAATCGGTTCAAGAATACTGGAGAGATTTTTCGTTATTTCATCGACTTCGTTTTCATAAAAATCAGCCAAGTAAAAAAGGTTCTCCGAAAGTTGTCCTGTATTTTCTCCGACTTCAATCATACGACTGACAGTCGGCGGAAAAATTTTTGGAAAGGATTCAAGATAAGTATGAAATTGTTGACCCTTTTTTATTTCTTCAGCAGCTTGACGCAAAATTTTGGAATAAACTTCATTGGTTGATTCAGCAGTTGTGGTAACGGCCTCAACAATGTGTATACCGCTTTTTAAAAAGATACCGAGACTGCGGGTTATATTCGCTACATTATAGTTAATTGAAATTTTTCCAAAAATTGGCAGCATTAATATGAGGCGATGATACAGATAATGAATCGGTTTAATACGCAAAAGTAGCCACAAGATAATTGCGAGAGCAACAATGCCTAAAATTATAAAAAGATAATATTGGACAAGAAATGAGCTTGCCGCAATCATGAATTTTGTTTCAGCCGGTAACTCAACATTTAAGCTCAGAAATACCGGAATGATTTTTGGAAGAACAAAGAAAATTAACAATGCGCTGATTCCAACCGTGGCGACTAGAATAACTAGCGGATAAATTAAAGCGGAGCGGACTTTGGCCTTGAGTTGGCTGGATTTTTTTAATTCTTTGGAAAGATGATCCAAATTTTCCGGCAAAGTACCGCTGATTTCTCCAACTTTAATTAGACTGACGAATAATTGGTTGAAGGCAGCAGGGAAAAGAGTCAGGGCCGTTGAAAGAAATTGCCCACTTTCCAAATTACTAATAATTCTGTCCATGATTTTTCCAAAACCGCGACCCTTGATTTGTTTGCGGATTAAACGAACTCCATCAACCTCGGTCATACCCGCGCCGAGCATCATTGAAAGATGCTTGGTAAAAAGAATTTTTTCCGCCAACGGAACTCTTAAAAAAAGCCGTTGGTAAAGACTTGGCTTAGATTGCTTGTTAATTTGTGCAGGCATACTTATTCGTGAATTACGCGTAAAATTTCTTCAATAGTCGTAACACCGGCAATAACCTTTTTTAAACCATCTTGCAAAATAGTGGTCATACCTTCTTTCATCGCAATATCTTTAATAGTTTGAGCGCCTTTGCGAGAAAGAACGGCTTCTCGAATTTCATCACTCATGCCAAGTACTTCATGAATAGAGACTCTGCCCAGATAACCACTATTGTTACATTTTTTACAACCAACTCCTGTATAAAATACTTGATCTGAATTGAGAGAATCAATCGGTAGGTTAGTTTTTAATGATGCCAAAGCTTCGGGCGGATACTTTTTAATTTGTTTACAATCCGGACATATTTGGCGAACTAAACGTTGAGCGATAACTACGTTTACAGTTGAAACAATTAAAAACGGTTCAACTCCCATATCAATCAAACGAGGCAATGCAGTTGCGGCGTCGTTCGTGTGCAAGGTTGATAACAATAAGTGACCGGTCAACGCCGCGTTAACGGCAATCTTGGCGGTTTCTTCGTCACGAATTTCTCCGACCATGATAATGTTCGGGTCTTGACGCAAAATGGAGCGCAAGCCATTGGCAAAGGTTAGACTGGTTTGATTATTAACCTGAATTTGAATCGTTCGTTCTAAAGAATATTCAATCGGATCTTCGATAGTAATGATTGAAACGTCATCTGTATTAAGTCCGCGTAGCATCGTATATAAGGTTGTAGTTTTTCCTGAGCCGGTTGGGCCAGTCACTAAAACCATACCGTAAGGTTTAACAATCTCATCTTTGATAATAGCTAGATCACGTTCAGAATAAACGGATAAGTCTAAAGAAAACTGGTGATCTTTTTGTTCAACCAACAAACGCATAACGGCGTCCTCGCCATAATAAGTTGGTACGATTGATAAACGGATATCGAAGGATTCATTAGTATCGGTTGAAAATTTAAAACGACCGTCCTGTGCGATTTGATGTTCATCGGTACGTAAACCTGATAAAACTTTTAAACGAGTGATGACTTCTGATTGAATTTCTTTTGGTAAAGTAAAAGCACTATGCAAAACACCGTCAATACGTAATCTAATTTCAACCTTATCGTCTGCTGGATCGATGTGAATATCTGAGGCGCGGGTTTCATAAGCATGTGTAATCAAAGAGTGTACCAGCTTAATGATGGAAATTTCATTAATCGGTCCGGTTAATTTTTCTTGGATATTTATTTTTTCAATTTCTTTCTCCATAGTTACTTATATTATATAAGTAATAGGTAGGATACGCAATTATTAAAGAGTTTTTAACAAAACAGCCACTCAGATACTAAATGATACAGTTTTGCCTCTTTGCGCGTTATGGTTATATATACTACTCTAAATAAGTATGAAAACTAACAAAATCTTAATTATAGGTCTTATTGTCCTTGTTGGCGTAATTGCCATTGTTTTGACGTATACAAAGCTAATAAGCGAGCAAAAATCAGAAGATAGTGATATTCAACAGATTGTTGATCAAATGACTTTGCAAGATAAAATAGGCCAAATGGTGTTAATTGATAAAAATGCCATAAGCACCGATGACGTGCGACGTAAATCAATCGGCGGTGTTTTGTCGGGTGGCGGCGGAAATCCGAAAGAAAATACTCCTGATCAATGGTATGAAATGGTTAAAGAGTTTCAAACTGCGGCGATGGATTCAAAATTGAAAATTCCAATTTTTTACGGCGTTGATGCCGTGCATGGAAATGGAAATTTAAAAGGTGCAGTAATCTTTCCGCATAATATTGGCTTAGGCGCAACGGGTGATGCCTCTCTTGTTAAAGAAACGGCCAGAGTAACCGCCTTAGAAGTTAAAGCAACGGGAGCTAATTGGAATTTTGCTCCAGTGTTATCAATGCCTGAAGATTATCGTTGGGGACGCGTTTATGAATGCTTTGGTAGTGATAAGGAACTAGTTACCGAACTTGGAACGGCGTACATTAGGGGGTTGCAGGAAGAAAATATTTTAGCAACGCCTAAGCATTTTCTTGGTGAAGGTCAGGAAGATTGGAATACGTCTAAAGATTATAAATTGGATCAAGGCAATTTAAGTATGAGCTTAGACGAACTTAAAGAAAAAAATCTTTTACCTTTTACAGAGGCGGTGAATGCCGGTGCAATGAGTATTATGATTTCGCGTGATTCTTTGAATGGAGAGAAAATCAGTGGCAATAAATATTTGTTAACCGATTTATTAAAGAATGAATTGGGATTCAAGGGTTTTCTAGTTTCGGATTGGGGCGCAGTTGATCAGATTTCAGAGGATTATTATAAAGATATTATTATTTCAATTAATGCCGGAATGGATATGGTCATGTTGCCCGGAGATTATGATTTATTTATGAATAATATTTCTTCGGCGGTTAGTAATGGAGAAATAAAAATATCTCGAATTAATGATGCTGTTCTAAGAATCCTGCGAGCCAAACAATCAATTGGTTTATTTGATAATTATCTTCCAAGCAAGGATTTACTTAAAACAGTTGGTTCGATTGAACATCGGGAAATTGCTCGACAGGCAGTTCGTAAATCATTGGTTCTCTTAAAGAATGACAAGCACGCTTTGCCGCTTAGAGATCCTAAAAATATTTTAATAGTTGGACGAGCGGCTGATGATGTCGGAATGCAAGCCGGCGGCTGGACAATTGAATGGCAAGGTGATCACGGTGATACAACTCCCGGCACCTCGATTTTAGACGCGTTTAAAAAAGAGTTTAAAAATTCTAATATCAGCTATGATGCAATGGCTGAAAAAAAATTAGTAAAAAAAGCTGAAGTCGGAATTGTTGTAATTGGTGAGCGTCCTTACGCCGAAGGAGTCGGCGACCGTGAACGTTTATCGCTTTCTCCTGAAGATCTAAAACGAATTGCTCACGCTAAACAAAATAGCAATAAAATTGTTGTCATTATTTTGGCTGGTCGACCATTAATAATTGAGAATATCGTAAAAGATGTTGATGCCATTGTAATAGCTTGGTTGCCGGGCACAGAAGGCGAAGGAATAACTGATGTATTGTCCGGTAGATATAATTTTTCTGGTAAACTTCCGCTAGTATGGCCAAAGACAATGGAGCAGATTGAAACAAAAACAATAAAAGAGGCGTTGTATGAAATAGGGCATGGCTTAACTTATTAAAACATAATTAACATACGCATATGTTTTATACAATTATCGGTATTTTGCTCGTTCTTTGGCTTGTCGGTCTTTTAACATCGTATACCTTAAGTGGTTTTATTCATGTGCTTTTGGTTATCGCGATTATCGCCATATTGGTTCGCGTTATCCAGGGGCGTAAATTAGTTTAATAATAAATATATGGACTCATCATATACTTCTTCTTCGACAAAGCCGCTGTATCGCGGCACACAAGTTGTTTGGTACATCTTAGGGATAATTGAGGTTATTTTAGCGTTTCGTTTTGTACTAAAATTATTCGGCGCAAATCCGTCAGCTGGTTTTAGCAATTTTATATATAATATAAGCTATCCCTTCGCTACTCCGTTTTTAAATGTGTTTCGAACGACACGAGTCGAGGGCAATGTGTTTGAATGGACTACGCTTTTAGCGATGCTAGTGTATTTGTTGATCGCATGGGCAATCGTTAAAATGTTTACGATGAGTAAAACGGTATCGACACCGGAAGCAGCGGTTAAGTTAAACAAAGAAGAATAAGGAAGTAAAAAAGCAGCCCCGAGTAGGGGCTGCTTTTGTTTTATATACTAGAACAAAGACGATTGACAAAATAAAGAGAAAGTGATATTTTTGCTTATCAAGCACCTTAAGAAATATTGCTTTAAGTTAGTTTTTCTTGAACTTTTATGAGCTCAGGAATAACTAACTTAATCAATAATTAAAATAAAAATATAAATGAAGAAAATACCTCATTATTTACTAGCTCTGTTCTTGTGCGCAATAATATTGTTTGGTTGTCAAAGCGAAGAGAAAAAAGAGGCCTGGAGAAAACAGGATAGTATTAAAACAGCGAGACAAGATTCATTAAGTGACGCACTTTTTAAACTAGAACTATGGCGTATTTCTAATCCAAAATCGGAGAAAGTTACCAGAGAGGATTATCAAACCATGGTAGATTTCCTTAAAAAGGAAGGAGATCCCCGCAATGTTTCTTTTGAAAAACTGGGATTAAAAACTTATAGATTCACGGATTCTAAAGGAACCAGTCATCATGTAAACATTACTAGAGTTAATTCCAAGGGTGAGTACTTGGCCGATGATGGAGAAGTTCTTTATATAGAAGTAATTGCGTATAAAGATTCCAAAGAAAAAGGAGAATCAGCGGACAATTTTTGTCATTATAAGATTTGGAAAGATTCAGTTGCCATGAATTGGGAGAGTGATTTTCCTCACATAGGTAATCATTTTGCTGATGTTAGTCGGGGCTATCAAGAATTTAGATGGAAAGCTCTAGAGTGGAAAATTAGAGAGAAGTATAAATAGTCGTTATCAATAAATAAAAGTCAACCATAATGAAAGTGGCTCAATCAATGATGTTGCTCGGTGTAATAATATCGAATCCGGGTTTTACTATCGAAGAAATAGCCGCTCGATTAGTAAAAGTATATGGTGATGATAATGACCGTGTAGCATTTATGTCGTTGGAACGTACGGATGAAAAAAGCCAAATCGTTTCCCTCATAAAAGATATTTATTGCGTTGAGAAAAAAGGCAATCAGTATTTTTTTAATGAAGCACTTCCAATGAAAAAGGAAGAAGATTTTCTCGACCTCTATATTGCTCAAGCTTTATTAGAGAATGCAAAAAAGATCAAGAAAATTAATAAGAAAAATAAGAAAAAGCTATAAACTTATGGCCCGTAATTTACGGGCCTTTTTAAATGAAAAGTTTGTAAATCAAAATGGGCGATAGAGGGAAAGACTATTGACAAAATTGAGGAAATATGATATTTTACTGTATCAGGGTCTTTGAAAAATATTGTTTTATTATTTATTAGATTGGTTCTCTTTGGTTTTAATGAAGTCAGGGAAAACTAATTTAATAAATAAAAAACAAAATAAAGTGAACACAAAAGAAAACATTATGTTTGATGTTCTTAATAATACCGAGGAGTTTTATGAAGGAAATCTCTGGTACTATTTTGGCATTATCTTTAACGCGCCAAATGTCGATAACCCCTATCATAATTTCCGTCATTTAATGCACGTGACGTGCACAGTGTATATTGCCGGAAAATATATGAATTATCATAAAGAATTTGGTAAAGAAAGTTTTAGGGCGCTACTGATTGCAGCAATGTTTCATGATTATGGTCACAGCGGCATTATGGGCAACGATAAAGCAGAAGTTGATCGTTCTATTTCAGAAATGAAAAAGCATTTACTTCCCCATGACAGCGACTTTGTCGATCAAATTGAAACTTTCATTCGGGCAACGCAATTTCCTTATGTTGAATGTGAACAGAATTTAGGAACCGATATTATAAGAGATGCTGATATGTCTCCATTATTTGATGATGTGTGGATTCAGCAGGTGATTTTTGGCATTGCTAAAGAAATGAGAGTAAGCCCGCGCAAGATGTTAGAAAATCAACTTATATTTATCCCCTCTATGATTTTTCATACAAAGTGGGCGAAGGAAAAGTTTTTACCGATGATAGAGATTAGATTAATGGAAACACAAAAGATGTTAAATGAAATAAAAAAAATTTAATATAAAGAAAGAAACAATCCACTAACTATTTATAACCTTAATAGGAGAGAAATTGAAAGAAAAAATTAGATTTGCCATGCTTCTCGTAGCCATCAGCTTGTTCTTTGGCGCCTGCGACAGTCAGTCGGTACAAAAGACGACTAACAAACTCGGAAATGATAGTATAAAAACGTTTAAAACGTTGGGAGTCGGAGTTCAGGTAAAGTTTATTCAACCTCCACCTGAATTAAGCGGTCCAGGCAGCCATTGGAACGCAGATAAAGACGTACAGCGTCAGCTAGAGTCGTTTGTTAATGATAGCCCCTTTGATGTTGTAGATGTTGTTGTTAACCGTTGTGATTGTAATTATTCCGAACATTTTCTTGGCGCAGAAGTATATTATCTTTCGGCAGATAGTACAAAGCTTAATAACAAAATCAAAATAAAAATTATTCAACCATCACCCACACTTCATAATGATGAGATGAACGCATATGTGCAGGGTGAGCTAGAGGCATTTATTAACGGAGGACAATATGAGATTGCTCGTGTTGAAACTAACCGCCGTAGTATTAACAGCAAAAGCTACCTCGTAAACGCGGAAGTATATTACCGTAATATTATAAAGAAATAAAAGTATTAGAATCAATGTTTTGATAGAATGGGTGAACGTTAATCGTTCACCTTTTTATTTCTTAAATTTGAAACAAAACAGCCCCGAAGGGCTGTTTTAATTTGGGTGGCTAGAGGGAATCGAACCCTCGCCAACGGGACCACAACCCGCTGTTCTACCATTAAACTATAGCCACCCCGAAACGTACTTCGCTTTGGTGCGCCTAGCAGGACTTGAACCTGCAACCCCCAGCTCCGGAAGCTGATGCTCTATCCAGTTGAGCTATGGACGCATAGCACTGAATTCTATTTTTTAATTCTCTTGGTACCCCCGGGTGGAATCGAACCACCATCTAAGGC
>CAYGIU010000011.1:0-11788 GCA_964350015.1 uncultured Gammaproteobacteria bacterium | reverse complement strand
GTAGCGAGCATACGCTGATCGAGCGGCGCATCTTTAAAAACCAAATTTGTTAACAAGGCGTGAGAAATAATATCCATACTAGGTCGCCTTCAGGAAATCACGAACAACGTTTTTCGTATCTTCGGGAAAATCGGCTTGCAGCATCCAGCGTAAAAAAGTCGGATCGGTTTCCGAAACTGATGTAATGGTCCTTCCTTTGAATTTAGAAAAGGCAAAATAAATTTCTCCGTCCTTACGAAAAAACTTTCCTTCAGCATCAAGGTAATCGCGACAAACTTCTTCATGAATTCTCTTAATCTCCGGATAGCCGTAGCGTTTAGCTTGTTCAGCAACAATTTCCGCAGTCGCTAAGACATCAGCTAAGGCATCATGCGCATCAACATGTTCCTTACCACAATATTGCTTATACGCATTTGCTAAAGTTCGGGGCTCCATATAATGATAAATCAGTTTCGCATCAATAATGTCTTCCGGACCATACTTAAAATCTAAACCCGATCGACGAAATTCTTCTCTGATAAGCGGCAAGTCAAAACCGGAGATATTGAAACCACTATAATAGGAATCTTTGAATAGTTCCAAAAGTGCTGGAGCTTTTTCTTGAAACATTGGCTCCTTAGCTACCATATCATCACTAAAACCATGGACAGCCGCAGCTTCGGGAGAAATAAGTCTTCCCGGATTTACCAAAAAACAATCCTGAACCGTCTTTCCGTCAGGATATGAAATACTATAGGCAATTTGGACTATTCTATCGTTAATAACTGACAAGCCGGTGGTTTCAAGGTCAAATACAACAACAGGACGAGTAAGACCGAGGGCTTGAGCAAGATTCTGTTTCATATACTGCATTATATCCTAAGAAGCATTAAATTGCACGGCCTTCTATATAGCTTGCCAAAGGGCCTTAATAGTGGTAGCATTGGACTAGCATTAATTTATTAAAAACTCTGTCGTCTGACCGTTTCTGAGCATTGGATGTAATTTTATGCCTAAAGTTAGCAAAAGAATTCTAAATTTCGTTTTCTCTCTAAACTCTTTAAAGCGCTTGCTTAGCTAGCGTTTCTTTGGCTACTCGCATAAAGCTCCAAAATTCATAAAATCGGCCAGCGGCACTACTTATATGCCGTATATTATTTATGTTATTATCGCCGCCGTGGCGTTTATCGCCGGTTGGTGGTTAAGAAAACAACGTGCTTTAACTCAAGCCAATAGCGCTGAGTTGCATGCTGAGAAGTTGTTAGCTGAGACAAAGACAAAAGAAAAACAAATCATGTTAGAAGCGCAGGACAAAGCGCTTAAGATTATTGATCAAGCCAAAGTTGACGCGGAAAAACAACGACGTGAAGTCGGTGAAGTACAAAAGCGTCTTGAAGAACGAGAAAATACTTTTTCTCAAAAGTTGCTCGAACTTCAGGATAAACAACAAAGCTTGTACGATAAGATTTCTGAAATCGAAGAAGCTAAGGAACGTATTAAGAAAATTAGAGAAGAACAGACTTCAGCTTTAGAGCGAATTGCTTCACTCAACCAAGAACAAGCAATTGAAAAATTGCTTGAACGTGTTGAAGTTGAAAGCAAAGAAGCACTTCAGTCACGTTTGAAAAAACTTGATGACGAAACTAGCGAAGCAATGGAAGAAAAAGCTCGCGAACTTGTTTCCGGAGCAATGCAGCGCATCTCTTCAAACTTTATTGCTGAATTAACTACTACTACTGTTGATCTTCCGAGCGATGAAATGAAAGGACGTATCATCGGACGCGAAGGAAGAAACATTAAAGCTATCGAACAATTAACCGGCGTTGAAATTATTGTTGATGATACACCGAACGCGATTACCGTTTCAGGATTCTCCGCAATTCGTCGTCACGTTGCGAAAAAAGCTCTTGAGCTTTTAATGAAAGACGGCCGTATTCATCCAACAAAGATCGAGGATGCCGTTGAACAAGCCAAAAAAGAATTGGCTATGGATATTAAGAAAGCTGGAGAAGAAGCCTTATACGAATTAGGCATTACTGGCTTTGATCCAAAGTTGGTTCAAATCATTGGTCGTATGAAATATCGTACGAGCTACGGACAAAACGCGTTAAAGCACTCAGTTGAAGTTGCGCACTTGTGTGGAATTCTTGCCGAACAATTAGGCGCCGATGTCAGTATCGCGAAAAAAGGCGGACTTTTGCACGATATTGGTAAAGCCGTTGACCATGAAGTAAAAGGTTCTCACCCGGAAATCGGTGGACAAATCGCCCGTAAGTTCGGCTTGAGCGAAGCAATTATTGCTCCGATTGAAAATCACCACGAAGATCGTCCGAATGATTTGATCACTGTTATTGTAAAAGTTGCCGACGCTATTTCTTCTTCACGTCCAGGCGCCCGTCATGACAGCTTTGAACAATATGTACAGCGTCTTGAAGAACTAGAAAAAATTGCTACATCATTTGAAGGCGTTGAAAAAGTTTACGCTATTCAGGCCGGTCGCGAAATCCGTATCTTTGTTGATTCAAAAGAAATCAGCGATACAAAGGCTCACGAACTTGCTCGCGACATTGCGAAAAAGATTGAAGCTGAACTTAAATACCCTGGTGAAATCAAAGTTAACTTACTACGTGAAACTCGAGTTATCGAATACGCCCGTTAATCATGCCTTCAGAAAATCTTACTATATTATTTTTCGGCGACATTGTCGGGCGACTCGGTCGTCAGGCAATGAGTCGCGTTGTTAGCGAATGGAAAAACAAACATTCGGCTGATTTTGTTTTTGCTAATGGCGAAAACATGGCGCACGGTAAAGGCGTAACACCAATAACCATTGCCGAAGTACTCGCCGCTGGTGTCGATTACATAACGACTGGAGATCATTGTTTTGATCAAGGCAGCAGCGTCCAAGAGTGTTATGAAAAAGATCTGCCAATATTGCGGCCAGCAAACTATGCGCCGGGAGCGCCGGGCAAAGGCTTTGCAATTATTCCTAGTCCTAAAGGCGAAGTACTGCTTATTAATTTAATAGGCCGTTCATTTATGTCTCGCAACTATGAATGTCCATTTCGCTGCGCCGATGCAATACTAGAAGGCTTTACAGACAAAAAGTTTTCTGCTATAATAATAGATATTCATGCTGAAACTACCGCTGAGAAAATCGCCTTACGGCATTATCTTAACGGAAGAATCAGCGCCTTAGTAGGCACTCATACTCATGTCCCAACCGCTGATGAATCTATCAGCTCAAAGGGCACTGGATATATCACAGATCTAGGAATGAACGGCGACGCCGACGGTGTTATTGGAGTAACAGCCGCACCAATTATCGCCTCTTTCTTAACTCAAACGAAAGTCCCGCATGAATTAGCAGTATCCGGAAGAACTCAGATCAACGCCCTTAAACTTGTAATTAATTCTTTAACCGGTTCCTGTATTTCAATTGAACCGCTTAGGGAAATAATCACCATTACTTTATAAATCGCTTTGAGCGTATGCGTTTTTTGCGTCGCTGGCGTTCTAAATCGCCGGCCAAACCAAATTTAGATCAGGCGCTAGTCCTGCACCTTTCAAAATCTCGAATTCCGGGACCGCGTCAGCTTAAGTATGTCGGAAAATTTCTTTCTCCTCTGGAACGCGTAATTGTTTCTTGTGCTTTAATTGTTGCCGTCGTTGCTTTGCTATTCATGGGCATACTATATTACAAAGCTCATGTTGAATTACTTCCTGCTCAAGGTGGTACTTATATAGAAGGCATTGTTGGTAACCCACAGTATATCAATCCATTATACGCATCACTTAACGATGCTGACGCTGATCTTGAAAAACTTATTTTCTCTCGACTTTTTACTCGCGATTCGCAGGACAAGGTTGTCGGAGATTTAGCAGAATCATATACCGTAGCTGACAACGGAAAAACGTACACTATTGTTTTAAAGGAAGCTCGCTGGCATGATGGCGATACGCTTAATTCTGACGATGTTGCCTTTAGCTTTAATACAATTTTAAACCCGGATTATAAATCTCCATTGCGCGATCGCTTTAACGGCGTAAGCGTTAAAACAATTGATGATCGGACGGTTGTTTTTTCTTTAAGCGAAGCGTACCGCGATTTCCCGCGTTTACTTGATTTTGGAATTCTTCCTTCAACACTCTGGGGTGCTGTTTCTCCGCAAACCGTTCCACTCGCTGAAATGAACATTAAACCAATTGGTTCCGGTCCGTATCGTTTAAAATCTCTCACTAAGTCAAAGACCGGAACAATCCGTTCCTATGTTCTTGAACGTAATGAATCTTATTACGGACAAATCCCGTACATTGACGAATTAACTTTTAAATTTTTCCCAAACGCTCAAGAAATGATTGCCGCTCAAAATAACGGCCAGCTTTCCGGCATGTCTTATTTAGAGTCTGGAGACATGGAAACTATTGTTGCGAAAAATTCATTAGATTATCATCAATCTGCACTCCCTGAATTAACTTCGCTTTATTTTAATTTGAAGAGTAAAGGCATAACTGCTGATCTAAAAGTTAGACAGGCGCTATCTGCAGCAATTGATCAAACATCGATTGTTGAGCATAGCGTCGGCCGTTGGGGAATCGCCGCAAAAACATTTATTCCCTCTTTTATGCCCGGAGCAAAAGATGTTTTCACAAGTGACTCAAACCGCGTTACTGATTTGCTAAAAAGCGCCGGTTGGGAAAAGGTTGGCGAGCAGTGGAAGAAGAAAGACGCTGTTCTATCGGTCAATGTCGTGGCGAGCGAGAGAGATAAAGCTGTCGCGGAGGCCGTACGTAGCGCCTGGCAAAGTTATGGCATCGAAACAAAACTGACAATTCAAGATGCCGAGGAATTAGCCGCAGGCGCCGCAACAAACCGCCAGTATGAAATACTTCTCTATGCGGTTGAAATTCCCGGTGGCGATCCGTATTTCAGTTGGAAATCAACAAGCGCTGCTAATTTAAGCAGTTGGTCACGCAAAGATGTTGATACAGCTCTTGAAGAAGCTCGTCTTGTTCCTAATGACGAAGAAGCAGCTAAACGTTACACGCTATTCCAGTCGGCTGCGCTAGAAGATATTCCAGCAATTCCGTTGTTTTGGAAAGCGTATGTTTACCCACAAAATAAAAAAGTGAAGGGCTTTGCTCTTTCATTTCTTGATGATCCGTCGGAGCGAGTTTCCAATGCCGCTCATTGGTATATCCGTGTCCGCCGTAGCTTCAAGTAAAATCAGCTCGCATGCCGAAGTGGCGAAACTGGTAGACGCGCAGCGTTCAGAACGCTGTGGGGGCAACTTCATGAGGGTTCAAGTCCCTCCTTCGGCACAAAACAGTGACAACTTACAATTAATTTTACTATGAACACAAAGTACAAAAGTAATGCTCAACAGCGTTACATACGCCCAAAAGGCAAACCGCAAGCGCCTCTAAACCGGGCGAAACCATCTCAGTCAACTCCGTTTAAAGCGCCGCAAGTCGCGCCCGTAAAGTCCGGAGACAATCACAATAAACTACGCGTCATTCCTATTGGCGGCTGCGAAGAAGTTGGCCGCAACATGACAGTATATGAATATAACAATGATATTGTTATTCTCGACATGGGTCTGCAATTTCCAGAAGAAGACATGCTTGGAATCGATTACATTATTCCAAATATCGAATACCTTAAAGGAAAGGAGAAAAATATTCGTGGCGTTATTTTTAGCCATGGTCACTTAGACCATATCGGCGCCGCACCAATTCTTTTGGAAAAACTCGGCAACCCAGCAATTATCGGTCGCAATCTCACCCTCGCTATGGTCAAACATCGCGTTGAGGATTACAAACCAAATAGCTCAAAGAAGTTAAAAACTATTTTGATTAAAAGCTTAAGTGAAAAATTAACACTTGGCGCTTTTAAACTTAGCTTCTTCCAAATCGAACATTCAATTATGGATGCGGTTGGTGTTGTTTTACAAACTCCAGTAGCAACTATTGTCCATCCGGGCGATTGGACTATGGAACGCGGTAAAGACGGCAAACCACTAGTCGATTATACGCACTTAGCAAAACTTCCTCGCCCAACGGCTTTGATGTTGGAAAGTCTTGGTATGGTTTCAAGTAAACCATCTCCAACTTCCGAAGAACTAAAAGCTCATCTTACGGAATTAATTTCCAAAGCTCCAGGACGAGTTATTATCGGAACTTTTTCTTCTCAAATTGAACGTGTCGGTTGGATTATCCAAATTGCCGAACAGTTAGGCAAACGCGTTGCGCTTGATGGCTACAGCATGAAAACAAATATTGAGATCGCCAAAGATCTTGGTTATATCAAATGTAAAAAAGAAACCTTAATCAAGGTTGAACAAATCCATAACTTGTCAGAAAACAAAGTTGTGGTTATTTGTCCGGGTGCTCAAGGCGAAGAAAACTCTGCACTGACCCGAATTACTCAAGGTAGTCACCGCCACATTAAAGTAAAACGAAACGATACAATCATTTTCTCATCATCAGTCATTCCGGGAAATGAACGTTCAATTCAACGCCTTAAAGATAATTTGTACCGCCAATGCGATAACGTTATTCACGGCAACCTGATGGACATCCACATTTCCGGACATGGAACCAAAGACGATATTGCCTATATGCTTAAGACAGTTCGGCCGGATTACTATATTCCAGTTTACGCTAACCACTACATGCTTAAAGAAGCCGAGAAAATGGCCCGTGGCATTGGTTTCAGCCCAAATCGCATCTTTGTACCAGATAACGGACAAGTGATGGAATTTGACCGCCATGGCGGCCGTATTACCAAAGAAAAGGTTCCGGCTAACTACGTCTTTGTCGACGGCATGGGCGTAACCGATTCTTCAAACGATGTTGTCTTGCGCGATCGCAAAATGATGTCCGAAGACGGCATGGTTGTTGTCATTACAACGATAGATTCAAAGACTGGTGATCTCATCGGTTCTCCAGATATTATTTCACGCGGCTTTGTTCACATGAAAGAAAATCAGGAACTGATTCAGAAGACCCGTCTCAAAATCAAGAATATCGTTAAAGGACGACCGACGCCGCAGCCGGGAGTTACTGAAGATGATTATGTAAAAAATAAAATCCGAACAGAAATCGGACAATTCCTTTATCAACAAACAAAGCGTAAGCCGATGTTGCTGCCGGTAGTCATCCGAGTATAAACAAATTATAAAACAGACCCTTGACGGGGTCTGTTTTTGTATGGTACATTCTTGTCTTACAAGGAGGTCCAACATGTTGTTCTTTGCATCGGCTGCTTATCTAAAAACACTTCACGCTAAACAAAGCCCTACAACAACTGATTCCAATTCTCGGATTCCGGCTTGGCTATTAGTTCTTGATATATTTATTGTTGGCTTTGTTCTGTGGCTGTTTCTTAGATAAGATTGCCCAATTAAAAAAAGCCGCTAGTTATTAGCGGTTTTTTATTTACTTTGTTTCCACATTGATTCAAAAAACTTTTGATAATGAGTACATATTTCCGGGGCTTTAATAACTATCGCCAATGGATTTTTGCCCCACACTAAACTAATAACTGCTTTTTTTAAAATGATTACACCTACCGGAGTATTAAACTTTGTAAATCTTATTTTCATCTTTTTAATACCCTCATAGTTTTTTTGAATTGCCTTTTTTACCTCAACGTTTCCAATAACTTTGTCTTCGACATTATTTGCATTAATCTTTGAGTGGAAAGAAGCAAGCAGCTTACTTATCTCGGTATTATAATACTCTCCTTTAGAGGCAAAGACCCAATAAGAATCACCCTTCTTTAGTTGTTTAGATAAACGATCAAACATGTTTCGCATTGATTCCATTCCTCTATAAGCGACAACTACTTGCTTACCTCGAGGATCGAGGATTTCATCTGTTTGTTTTAAAGTATAATATGATCCCCTCTGCACTCCTCTTTGTTCTAAAATACCAAGTTCCGTTAACTTAACTAAAACTTGCTTCGCCGTTGGACGAGGGATTTTTAAGTTTTTTACAACATCAACAACAGCAACCCTGCTTTTACTATTAAAGAGTGCTAAGACTTTCTGCTGATTAACTGATAGTGATGAATTCATATATCCAATTATACTTAGATAGTAGCCAAAGTACAATTAAGGGGTGTCGCAGACACCCCTTAAAACTACAATAACTCATGCTTCTTTGAATTAAACTCAAAGAAGTATTTCGTATTCAAGCATTGAACAACTTGCTTATATTTTCCGGACTTTAGCTTTTCTAATGCTTCGCGCGCATCATCGGTAGTCCAAGGCTCTGCCATTGCTTCTGCTTTTGCTTCGACTTCGAGCTCTTTCAATGAAACAAGTTTTGCATTTAGAAAATAGATTTTCGAAATATTCAATCTTTCTGATTTTAAAACAATATCTCCACCAGTCTTAGAAAATATCCTTTCAAAAACATAAAAACCATAGGTGTATTCTTTTTTTTCTATTTTCCGAGGCCTGAGAAGAGAGGGCTTAATAAATTCTTTTTTAGTTATCTCAATTGGTTCTTTTTTATCTCCGAAAGAAAGATAGTCACAAAAATATTTACTTATACCTGAAATTTTTTGTTTTGCCATTATAGCTCCTTTTTTATATTAGTTTTTTAATACTCATTTATTCGTTTAATTAATGGTTCTAATGCTGTAATAATGCCAGCCACTAATGTTTCTTTGCGTGTGGTTACTCCTGCTGTAAGAATTGAATGCGGATCTGCTTTGTCTCCACCTAACTCTTCTGCAATAATAGCACCAACTGTTTGTTTAAAACCTCTTTGTTTTGCAATCTGAAAATACTTTTCCGGTATTTCAAGGGCAGGTGTTGTAGACCAGGAAACCGGGGCATCATCCATGATAACCACCACTGCTATATCCATATGCCTTAAAAGTCCAAAAGATGAAAATGAAACAATACCGCTTTCTATTCCCATTGTAATAACTCTTTCATTTAAAGAGATAGCATTCCCCGCTCTTGCGTATGCTCCTGAATAAATTTCTTCGAAGCCATATGGTTGTTCATTTTGCTCTGAATCTACCTTAATGCTGGAAATAGTAGCTTCAAAATTAAGTATTCGGCAGGCTTCTGCAATAGCTGCTAGTTTTATGGGACTTTCTGAACCAAGTCGGATAATAGTTTTTTTCATTTTTAATTAATTTAATTTTAAAGAACTTAATATAAGACTATATCATATATCTTAAATCGTGTCAATGGTTTATGGATATAAATGGATATATTGGCATAAATACGCTAATTCTATATGATTAGACCATGACCAAACAACAACTCATCAATCAGATACAGGAAGAAATAACTGAAGACAAAAGACTGCCTCTCTTCGCCTATCGAACTAAGAACGGATACTTCCCCGTCATAGGAGAAGGTAATCTCAAGGCCGATATCATATTCATCGGTGAAGCGCCGGGTTTACATGAAGCTAAAACAGGTCGCCCTTTTATCGGCGCCGCCGGAAAGTTTCTAAATGAATTATTAGCCTCGATTAAGCTCGAACGAGAAGATGTCTATATTACGAGTGTTATTAAGGATCGTCCGCCGGAAAACCGCGATCCGCTACCAGGGGAAATAAAAGCGTATGCTCCATTTTTAATTCGCCAACTTGAAATCATTAAACCAAGGGTCATTGTCCCACTAGGTCGCTTTGCTCTTAACTTTGTATTTGAATACTTTGGTCTAAAAGAGAAACTAGATACGATCGGAAAAATACACGGACAAAGTTTTAAAGTAAAAGCGCCCTATGGCCCCGTCACAATCATCACACTCTATCATCCGGCTCTCGCCCTCTATAACGGATCAATGCGGCCGGTACTAAAAAAAGATTTTAGGATATTAAAAAAGTTCGTATAACAAAAAAGCCGTCGCTCGAAAGCGACGGCTTTTATACTATTTTTACATCACATTCCCAAAGACTCGTTCTAGCTTACTTTCCGGAGCTTTGCCGGTAATCAATTGATTAAACAAACCGACCCAGGCCGTAGTTTGCATTACCGTAACAATTGAACCGCCGATAATAACTATGGCCAAAGAAACAATTAAGCCAATAACTAAACTGGCAAAAAATAGAAGCCATGAACCAAGGAAAGCTCCAAGGAAATAGAGCATCGCTACTGGAATTGCGGCAAGCAGTACAGCAAGAATTAAACCAATACTAGCAACAATGGTAACGGCAAAAAGAATGAAAGTCATTTCTAAACTAACAAGCCAATTCTTTTTAAAGAGTTTCCAGGCTGACACCATTGATTGTCCCATGTGCTGACCTTTCAAAACAATGAATGCGACTGCGTATTTGGTAATGAAGGCCAAAACTAAGGCAACAGCTAGTAGTACGATAAAGATTATAAAATAAAGCAATGACATTGTAACGTTGACTGAGCCAGGAATAGCGACCGGAATAATTGAGATAAAGGCCAAGACGTAAACTATTGCTCGAACTATAAGGTTAACACCAATAATCGGCCAAAAGCGCTTGCGTCCTTCGCGAAAACCAATTGATGTGTCATGTTTTCGTTCAGCAACCGACAAAACCTTACCGTTCTCGTTTAAGGCCTTATTAGCGTTATACACCAAGGCACCCTGTGAAACCACTGAAAGCCAAAGTAACGTAATAATGAGCGCGACAATAATAATCAAGACAACAACCAAAGAGATAAATGACCATAAATCAGTAGCGGCCAATTCTCCGAGTCGCATCCAGGCTGACGGGTTAAAAATTCCTGTTTGAGCCCAGCGTTCCCAATCGTAAATTGTAGAAGCCTGACGATTAGTAAAGCGATTTACCAACTCGATTTCAAAGTTGCTCGCCAATAATGTTGCGAACAAACCGAAGAACCAAAGATACTTGTGTTTCCAAGCAATGATAAATGATTGCCGGATAATAGATCGATACAATGACATAGGCATGGGGTAAATAAATGTGCTTATATTATAGCACCTTTCCCATAAGCTCCTCAAATTCTTCTTTCTCAATCGTTTCTTGTTTAAGCAGAAGCTGGGCTACCTTTTCAATCTCTTCACGGTTATCTTTAATAATCTTTTCCGCTTTATCCATTCCTTGTCTTATAAAACTAGTGATTTCCATATCGATTGCTTCAGCAACTTTTTCACTGTAATCTCTTTGTTCATGGATCTCTCGGCCCAGGAAAATCATTTCTTCTTTTTCTCCGTAGGTTCGCGGACCAAGTTTGTCAGACATTCCGAAATCAGTAACAAGACGACGAGCCAATGCAGTCGCTCGACGCAGATCAGAAGTCGCTCCGGTCGTTACTTCTCCAAATAAAGTCTCTTCAGTTAAATAGCCTCCGAGCAATACGGCAATTTCATCTAAGAAGTATGATTTAGTTTGCAGATGACGGTCTTCGGAAGGAAGCTTAAGTGTATAACCGCCGGCCCGACCGCGAGAAATAATTGAAACTTTATGCACCGGATCAGCATTAGGTAAAAAATGCGCGACAACGGCGTGTCCGGCTTCATGATACGCAGTAACTTCTTTTTCTTTAGGCATTAAGACACGTGACTTTCTTTCCGGACCAAGCATTACTTTTTCAATTGCTTCCAATAAATCAATCATTGGAATAATTTTTTTATTATGACGAGCCGCGAGAATAGCACCTTCGTTTAATACATTAGCTAGATCGGCGCCGGAAAAGCCCGGAGTACGTTCAGCGATGCGACGCAATGAAACATCCTTAGCTAATGGCTTTTTTCGAGCATGAATTTCTAAAATTGCAACACGGTCAGCAATATCCGGTTCATCTAATATAACCTGTCTATCAAAGCGTCCCGGACGCATC
>CAYGIU010000010.1:0-13211 GCA_964350015.1 uncultured Gammaproteobacteria bacterium | reverse complement strand
ATATTAATCCGCTAAGCGTTAAAATTGTCGAACTTAAGAAGCACGGAAATAAAGTAGCTTTATCTACCTATGGTTTTAGCGAACGCTTTAGCGAAACGGCTTCGAAAGAGTCCGGGAACCTTGATGTTCGCCTGGCCTCGGAACTTGTCAAAAGCATTTGTTTAAAATCTCATGTCAGTTCAAATTTGGCTCTAGCCTCCTTGCCGACTTTTTCGGTTTTTTCTTCGATTATCAATGTAAACCACAGTGTTAACAAAAAAGACGTTGAAGCGGCCATTAACTGGGAAGCGAAAAAAGTTATCCCGTTGCCATTGCAGGACATTGTTCTTGATTGGCAGATGATTGATGAAGGTCCGGCAATTCCGGCCGGAGGTAATCGCGTCCTTTTGACAGGCGCACCGAAAACTTTGATTCAAAATTATGTCAGCGTCTTTAAAAATGCGCAGCTTAATTTATTAAGTTTGGAAACGGAAATTTTTGCATTGATCAGATCATTGCTCGGTAATGATCGTTCGCCGGTAATGATTGTTCAAATGGGATCGACAACAACTAATATTTTCGTTGTTGATAAATCTGTTCCGGTAATCAATCGAAGTATTGCCATGGGAGGTATTCACATCACTCAATCGATCGCTTCAAATTTGAACATGACAGTTTCGCAGGCTGAACAATTTAAATATGATTTGATGCACAACGATCAGCAAGGCGAAGCCGGTAAACTTCCGGCAATGATTATTGATGCAATCTCTCCGGTTATAAATGAAATAAAATATATTTTGGAAATTTTTGGAAATAAAGACAATCGTCGTGTTGAAAAAATTATTTTGACTGGCGGTGGAGCATTGTTGCCCGGCTTAACTACCCATCTTAGCGAACTCTTCAATGTTAACACTATTGTTGGCGATCCGTGGTTTCGAGTTGCTTATCCATACGAATTGAAACCGATTCTTGATAAGATTGGACCGCGCTTAGCCGTCGCTATTGGTTTAGCAATGAGAGAGTTTGATCATAAGTAAGATATGTCTTGGCTTAAAAAGATACATCAAACGTGGCGTCATTGGCGTCAGAAGTCAGCTGCCACAAAAATAAAACGAGACATTGGACAACTTGAACGCGAGCGTGCCAAAGAGCATAGCGCGCTTTTAAAGCAGCGCCGTTTTTATGAAAAGCTTTTGCATCATAAGAAAGAAGGAGAAGAAAAAAAAGTTGAACCTGTATTATTGAAAGTACCTGAAGAGAAAAAAGCCGAACCCGTATTGATGAAAGAAGTAGAAGAAAAAAAGATTGTTCCGTTAGTAATACCGGAGCCAGAAAAAATAATTGAAGAAAAAAATCTAGAGATTCCTTTACAAAAGATTGAAGCGCCGCCAATTCCGAACACTTCCGATATTGCTCCGCCTAAAGTAGTCGAGATAAAACATACTTCTTCAAGATTTTCTAAGTTCTTTAAAGGATTCATGAAAAAAAGTTCTTTAGCGGAAAAACTTTCCGAAGAAAGACAGCAAGAAGAAGCAGTTAGACATAAGAGCGAAGTTGAAGAGCGTTTCTGGCAACCATATAACAGTGTAAAAGCAAACTTGATTAAAGATCAGGGTGTTTTATTTTTTAACTGGAAACAGCGAATGCTGACTTTGACCTTGGCTTTAGTTCTATCTTCCTTGGCTATTGGTTTAGTCTATGTTGGTTTACTTGTCTGGCAGAAGGAACGTTTGCGTGACAATGAAGCAACACTCGCGAACTTTGACGCAATCAATACCGAGATTACAAAAAATGAACGTGAAATTGATGAGATCGTTGTCTTCAACAGAAAGCTCGATATCGTTAGTTTCATGCTCACTAATCATGTCTATTGGACAAATTTCTTTACCATGCTTGAAGAAAAGACCTTGAAAGACGTTTACTTTAGCCAGTTTAGCGGTGACTTGAGCGGTACATATTCAATGCCGGCGATTGCTCGTAATCTTGATGCCGTTTCTTTGCAGCTTGAGGTTCTTAAAGCGTATACTATGGTTAAGACGGTTCAATATAGCGGAGGCGAAAACGTTCCGGCGACGGCCGAGGATGATGCTAAATTACGATTCAGCCTTGATTTAACGGTTGACCCTAAGATTTTTGTTAAATAGCGGCTATGGCAAACATCATTTTCAAAAAGAAGCACGAGCCAAGTCAGCTTATAAAAAATTTACAAGTTGTCTTGTTTAATGTTTTTGCCGGATTTTTTAATTGGTTCATAATTGTAATCTGTCTGACTATTTTAATTGTTGGTTACTGGTGGCTTGTTAAACCAAAGTATGATTTTATTTCGTCTGACCAGGAACTTACATTCCGCGAACGTGAGTATGAAGACAAGGTTACCTACCTTAAACAGTTGAACGAAGTAAAAAATTTGTACAAGACAATTAGTCAAGCCGATAAAGATAAAATTGATGTTATGTTGTCCGCAAATCAGGACATTGACCGCTTGAAGATTATTTTATTGCGTGAAATTGGTCAGGTTGGTAAGCAACAGAAAATTGGCGTATCGAATATTGTTATCACGCCGCTCGATAATTCAAAAGAGAAACTTATTAAGATTGCGCGAGATCCAAAGCAAAGCCCAATGCTTGAGAAATTAAGATTAGTCCAAGTGTCATTTTTAGCTGAACAGATTGATTACGCCGGGCTTAAAAAAATGTTAGCTGATCTTGAAAAAAGTTTGCGTCTTATGGATGTAACTAAAGTTAACTTTGATCCCTCGGCTCGAAAAGCGTCGATTGATTTAGTAACCTATTACCTTGAACATTAGTATGCTGTCTACCGAAAACAAAAACCTGTTGGTTACCTATCTTGTTACTTTGATTGTGACAACTGTTTTGATTATTGTTATTGTTAATTTTAATGGTTGGTTCTTTCCGAACGATCAACTTAAGTTAAGTGAATTTACACCGGCTTCTCGCGGCGTTATCAGTGAACGTGATTTACATTTCAATTTGTTTAGTGATGAGAAGTTTACAAAATTACAACCAATTTTGAAAGCACAGGATCTCGAAGATGCTCCCGTTTCTCAGCCAAATGCCCCGACGGGTACCGTTAAACCGTCGACGCGGCCACCAGTAGAATTACGGCATTCAAATCCATTTTTACCTTTTTAATATGGCACGCAATCCCGCATTTTTAGATAAACAGAAGAAGTTGCTTGATTTTCTTTCAGCACGGAAACTTTTGAGTCCCGCGACCGTCGCCGAAGTGGTGACTGATATTGAGGCGGGCGGAAGAACCGTTGATGAAATCGTTTTGGAACGCAACTTAGTTAACGTTGAGGATTTTGTAAAAACCAAAGCTGAGTTTTATAATTTTTCATACATTGACCTTGCGGATAAAGAAATTCCGGAAGAAATTTTAAATATAGTTCCGGTTAGCGTTGCCGAGCATTATCGAATGATTGCTTTTGACCGCGACCAGAATCGTCTTAAAGTTGGTTTGGTTGAAGCGGAAAATTTCAAAGCGATTGAAGCTATGGACTTCTTGGCGCAGAAACATAAGTTAAAAGTTGATTACTTTTTAATTTCTACGTTTAGTTTCAATAGCACTTTTAATCAGTATAAGGATTTCAGTAAAGAAATTTCGAGCGCTTTGGCAACAAAGGCTCAGGAAGATTCAACAAAGCAGGATGTTTCTTTAAAACAGGATGAAAGCATTCAGTTTGAAGGAATTGTTAAGGATGCGCCGGTTGCTAAAATCGTTTCAGTAATTATTCGTCATGCTATTGAAGGGGGAGCTTCCGATATTCACATTGAACCGTTAGCTAAAGAAACCCGAGTTCGATATCGTATTGACGGTATTTTACATAACTCGTTGATTTTGCCGAAAGATATTCACGCTTCAATCGTTGCTCGTATTAAAGTTTTGTCTAACTTAAAACTTGATGAAACTCGTTCACCGCAGGACGGACGTATTCGTTTAGTTATTAACAATCGGGAAATCGACTTCCGTGTTTCTTCAATGCCATTGCTCTCCGAAGAAAAGATTGTTATGCGTGTTCTTGACTCAACCAAGGGAATATTCTCGCTTGATAAACTTGGATTTATTGGTCACAACTTCGAAAGCATTAATACAAGCATGAAACGCACCGGTGGTATTATGTTGGTTACTGGTCCGACTGGAAGCGGAAAGACAACGACTTTGTATTCGCTCTTAAGCGTTTTGAATCGCGAATCAACTAACATCGTTACTTTGGAAGATCCGGTTGAGTATTTTGTTAAAGGAATTAACCAAAGCCAGATTCGTCCGGAAATTGGCTTCACCTTTGCGAGCGGTTTACGTTCAATCTTGCGTCAAGATCCGGACATCATCATGGTTGGAGAAATCCGTGACGCGGAAACTGCTGAATTGGCGATTCACTCGGCTTTGACCGGTCACTTAGTGCTTTCAACCTTGCACACAAAAGATGCTCTCGGTACCATCGCTCGTTTGATTGATATGAATGTCGAGCCGTTCTTACTGGGATCGGTTTTGAATATGTCTCTTGCGCAGCGCTTAACTCGCCGCATTTGCAGTTATTGCAAAACAGAACTGGAACTTGATCCGACACTTGATGATCAGATCAGTGCAAAAATTAAAGCCATTCCAATCGATATTATTAAACAAAATATTCCGGACTTTGATCCTGAGAAGATTACCTTTTATCATGGCGCCGGTTGTTCGCACTGCGCTAAGACCGGATATCGCGAGCGTATTTGTATCGCTGAAGTTATCGACATTAACCACGAGATGAAAAACCTTATCTTGAAGAAGCGCGGCGCTCTAACTACTGAAGATGTCCAATCAAACCAGCCGTTCTTAACAATGGAACAAGACGGATTCCTTAAAGCACTCCAAGGTTTGACTACTGTTGAGGAAGTTATGCGCGTTATCCAAGATTAATATGAAAAATAAGCAGCCGACAATTTTAATAGTTGAAGATGATATTTTTTTAATAACGCTTTATTCCGCGAAATTTACTTCTGAAGGGTATGCGGTAATTTCTGCGCAAAGCGCCGCTCAAGCACTTGAAGAACTAGAGATCGTCAAGCCGTCATTAATTATTTTAGATATCATGCTGCCTGATGAAGACGGCATTATGTTATTAAAAAAAATAAAACGCGGTAAAGGGACTGCTTCAATTCCGACCGTTATACTCTCCAATCTTTCCGACCCTTCCTATCGTGAACAAGCCCTTATTTACGGAGCAGAGGATTTTTGGATTAAGATGCATTTTGATCCAAGCGAAATTGTTGATAAGGCAAACGCGATTTTGAAGCGCTTATAATATGGCGACATTTAATTTTAAAGCAGTTAATCAAACAAACAGCCGGCAGGAAACAGGTACGGTTGACGCTGTTGATGAAGCGCGCGCCATTGATACCCTAACCTCTCGTGGTTTGCAGATTATTTCCTTAAAGGAAGTTTCTTTGCGTGCCGGTTTTTCGCTTTTAGATTTTGTTTCGAGAGTTAATACGAAAGACTTGGTGGCTTTTTCTCGTCAGTTTGCCGTTATGGTTGGAGCTAGTGTTCCGGTTGTCGAAGCTTTGAAAGTTCTTTCTCAACAAACCCAAAAACCAAAGTTGCGACATATCATTGCTGAAATTAGTGATGAAGTTGATAGTGGTGATAGTCTCTCTGGCGCACTCGCTAAGCGTCCGGAACATTTTTCTAATTTCTATATCAGCGTTGTAAAGTCCGGAGAGCAGTCCGGTAAACTTGATGATGCTCTCAATTATATTGCTGATGAAATGGAAAAAGACTATGACATGAACTCAAAGATTAAGGGGGCGATGATTTATCCGTTGTTTGTTATCTGTATGATGTTCGCTATTGGTTTCTTGATGATGATTTTCGTTGTTCCAAAATTAACAGCGATTATTATTGAAACTGGTAGTGAGCTGCCGTTAGCTACAAAAATCATGATTGCTATCTCAGCTTTTCTTACCGGATATTGGTGGTTAATAATCCTATTTATTATTGGAGCCTTTGTAGCAGCTCGGCTTTATCTAAAAAGTACGAATGGACGAAAACAGTTTGATTATTTGATTTTGAAGTTGCCGATCTTCGGCCCACTTTTGCAGATGATTTATTTAGTACGTTTTACCCGCTCAATGAATGCCCTTATCTTAGGAGGAGTTAATATTTCAGCGAGTTTGCAAGTTGCCGGAGAAGTAGTCAGTAATTTGTATTATCAGGGCTTGGTAGAAGAAACTATTGCCGAAGTGCAGAGCGGAAATTCGATTTGTACGGTGTTTGTCCGTACTAAAGAAATTCCGTCAATGGTAACTCAAATGATGTTGGTTGGTGAAAAAACGGGTAAACTTGATGTTTCTCTAGAAAAAGTGACAAATTTTTATAACCGAGAAATTACGACAATGCTTGCCAATCTCATGTCCTTAATTGAACCGTCGCTTATGGTAGTGATGGGTGTTGGCGTTGGTGTAATGGTTGCAGCCATCCTCTTACCGATGTATAATGTAGTCAGCAGCCTGTAATACTTGTCGTTTATGGCTTTTCAAGGTATACTATAATTGCCTATTTAAATTTATATGAAACAAAAACATAATCAATCCGGTTTTACGCTTATCGAACTTTTGGTCGTAATTGCGATCATTGGTATTTTATCAACCTTGGCTGTTGTTGCTTTGGGAAGTGCTCGTATTAAATCTCGTGATGCAAAGCGCGTTGCTGATATGCGTCAGGTTATCTCTGCACTAGAACTCTATTATAATGATGCCGGAAACTACCCAACCAACATTACTCCTGGAAACGCTTTGACCTATAACTCGACTACTACTTATATGGCGGTTATTCCTTCGAATCCAAGTCCGAATAATGATGGTAACTGTCCGGCCAGTGTTAACTATTTGTACTCAATGGTTTCGACAAATACTTCTTACATTATTACGTATTGCTTAGGTGGTGCTATTGGCGACCTAGCTGCCGGAACTCACCGTGCTAGTCCGAATGGATTGGCTAACTAATTTTTGTGTTGGCTAAAAAACGCTCACAAGCTGGTTTTACGCTTATCGAACTCTTGGTCGTAATTGCGATCATTGGTATTTTATCAACTTTGGCCGTTGTCGCTTTAGGAAGTGCTCGTATTAAATCTCGTGATGCAAAGCGCGTTGCTGATATGCGTCAGGTTATTTCTGCTTTGGAACTCTATTATAATGATGCCGGTAATTATCCGACAAACATTACTCCGGGAAATCCTTTGACTTATAACTTGACCACGACTTATATGGCTGTTATTCCTGCAAATCCAAGTCCGAATAATGACGGTGATTGTCCGGCAAGCGTCAATTATTTATATTCAATGGTTTCGACAAATACTTCTTACATTATTACCTATTGCTTAGGTGGCGCTATTGGTGACTTAGCTGCCGGAACTCACCGTGCTAGTCCTAACGGATTGGCTAACTAAGATTCTTACGCTCAGCTGACAAGATCATCGCTTCAGGTTATGATCTTTTTTTATAGATTACAATGAACACAGAACGCTTAGAAAAAATTGCTCGTCGTATAATTGAATGGTCAGTACTGACTGCGGTTTTTCTTGTCCCACTATATTTTGCTATCTTTCATGAAAACTACACGGTTTTTGATCTTAATAAATCTGTTTTATTAAGAGCCTGTGTGACTATCATGATTATCGCCTTTTTGTTTTTGATTGCCATCAGCGGACGCTTTCCTCGATTTAATTCAAAAAAATTATTATTTGCTTGGTGGGCATTAATTATAAGCGCCTTAGTAAGTACGCTTGCATCATTGCATCCGATGATTAGCTTATTAGGAAGCTACGAGCGTCAGGCGGGTTTTCATAATTTTCTTGCTTACGGTCTGTTATTTTTATTTGTCATAGCATTTTTTCGCAGCAAAGAAAAAATACAGAGACTTATTCTTGCTTTAAATTTTTCAGCAGCGATTATTTGTATCTACGGCTTGATACAAGTATTTGGTTTGGATTTCTTGCATTGGTCAGAAAGTTCAACTGCTCGTATTTTTTCAAGCTTTGGTCAGCCTAACTTTTTTGGCCATTATTTGGTGGTACTTTTACCTTTGACCTTATACGCCGCATTTCACATTGCAAAAAAACTTATTACTAAAATTGCTTTTATTGCATTGGCCCTGGCTGAGTTAGTTTGTTTGGTCTTTACTTATAGTCGAAGTGCTTGGTTAGCCTTGGCTTTTACAATCGCTCTTATTGTTATTGCTGTTTTGATTCATTACAAAAAAAAGAAAAGTGGCATTGCTTTGGCAATTATTCTTGTTAGCGGAATAATTTTAATAAGCTTGGCACCGGTTCGGAATTTTATCTTGCAACGAGTTGATTATTCTAAACTGGCGGTTTCTGATCGAATTGTCAGCGCGTTGGATTTTAATTTAGGATCAACGGCTATTCGTTTAAAATATTGGAATGCCGCTGCACATGCGTTTAATGGACAACCTTTGTATCGTTACTTGTTTGGATTTGGGCCGGATACTCAAGCAAGTGTTTTTGCACCACTGTATCAAGCAGATTGGGCTTATTATGAACATATTAATTCTTTCCCTGATCGGGCTCATAATAATATATTAGATTTTATCCTTCAATATGGATTTCTCGGTTTTAGTGCATTTATTTTATTTGTATGTATTGCTCTAAAAGGTCTTTGGCAGAAATTACGATTTGAAAAAGGAAAAGAATATTGGTTGGCCCTAGCCGTTAGTGCCTCACTTAGTGCCTATACTATAAATAACTTTTTTAGCTTTTCTTTAACAGCAATGGCTATGTTGTTATTTGTCTTAATGGCATTAGGCTGGCTTATTGGCGCTCGCAACGTAGATAATAATGAGATAAAAATTTCATTTTTCCAACCTGCTTCGCGTTTTATTTTAGCTGCAGCTATTTCTGCATTATTAATCATCTTGTATTACGGATATAATATTCGTCCGCTTGTTGCGGATTATTATTATATGCAAGTGAAAAAAGCTGAAGCTCAACAAAATTGCGCAGACGTTTTAGAGAATATGGAAAATGCTATGGAATGGTACTCGGTTAGCCATTTTTATTCTCGTGTCTATTTACATCATAATGTTAACTGCTTTAATGCCGTTTCTAGTGAGCAGTCTCGTAAGCAATTGATCGCTAATGTTATTGACCAGGCCGATTCCTTGCCACCGCGTGAAATGCCGTTTTATTCGCTTGTAGATTTATCACATGCCTATTCGATAATGGGATATTATGCGGATCCAAAATATTATAATTTAGCTGAGTATTATTACAAAAGTCTTATCTCCCTCAATCAGAATTTTAGTATTAATTATCAAGATTACGGCCGCATGAAATTATGGCAAGGAAAATTTGTAGAAGCGCGTGAGATTTTTGAACGCGGTGTTTCTATATTACCACCGCTTTCCGGAGCCGACTCGACTAGTGAACATACCGGCCGTATTGTTTTGCAGCTAGCTTATTTTCATAATTTAATTGGCCTATCGTTCTTTGAAGAAAAACAATATGATAAGGCAATACCGGAGTTTGAAAAATCCATTCAAATTGATCCGGAACTCACTTCTTCTCATAAAAAATTAGCTGACATAGCTTATCTTCAGGGGGATATTGCTAAAGCGATTGAATATAATATGAAAGGTTTCGAAATTGAGCCTGATAACTCAATTTGGCCTCTTGGACTTGCTTTAATTTATAAAGAGGAAAATAATATCAGTCTAGCAAGACGCTATGCGCAGCAAGGGCTCAGTTTAGACCCCGAAAGCGAACAGCTTAAAAACCTTGTTAAAGAATTAAAATAACATGTTAGCATCGAATCTTAGAGAGCTTATATTGTGCAATCGTTTTTATGATTATAACGAGTATCGTTTAAAAGCGTTCGCTCGACGAATTGGGCGCGAAACCGAGAAAGGGAAGCGTTTGATTGATGTTGGTGCCGGCCAAACTCAATATAAGAAATATTTTTCTAATCTTGAATACGTGGCTCAGGATTCCTGCGTTGGAGACGAGCAATGGGATTTTTCGAGGATTGATATTAAATCCGAAATTTATGATATTCCGGTTGAAGCAGCCAGTTTTGATTATGTTTTTTGTACTCAAGTAATGGAACATCTTCGTTATCCGGATAAGGCGTTTGCTGAATTTAATCGTTTACTTAAACCGGGAGGACGTTTGTATGTTACTTGCCCAATGACCTGGAAAGAACATCAGCAGCCTCATGACTTTTTTCGCTACACTCAATTTGCGCTTAAAGGTTTAGCTCATGATCATGGTTTTACTATGCTTGAAATTAATAAAGTCGGTGGTAAATTTATCACTATTGCTAAATTACTAACTGATTTATATTTTGTTTTAAAACTTCCTAAACCGCTACTGTATCTAGCAGTCCTTATTTTGTATCCTATTAATTTTTCAATTGGCTTAATTGCTTATCTACTTGATTTTCTTGATCGCAGTAAAGAGTTAACCCTCCAATACGAATGCATTCTCGAGAAAAAGACTACTTGAAATATGCAGTGGTCAATTATTATTGTCAGTTATAACTGCCTTGAGCCATTATTAAAATGCCTCGATTCCTTAAAGTCTTTAGCTGAAGTAATTGTTGTTGACAATGCCTCAACGGATGGAACGGTGTTAAAACTACAAAAACAGTTTCCGGAAATTACATCAATTGTTAATGACCACAACGCGGGCTTTGCGTATGCAGCCAACCAAGGGGCCAAGAAAGCTACCGGCACGAACTTATTATTCTTAAATCCGGATACTATTATTAACCCTTCAGTATTAGATGTTCTTAGATTAAGTTTGGAAAAAGCAGGCGTGGGTATTGTTGCGCCACAGCTAGTTGATGAATTTGGAAAAGATGAAAAATTTGCAGCCGGATATTTTCCGACTTTAGGACGCTTAGTAACCAGGCGCATTGCAGTAGTAACAAAGACAAGTGCTGTCGACTGGGTGAGTGGTGCGGCTCTCGCAATAAAACGAGAACTGTTTTTACGTCTGCAAGGTTTTGATGAACAATTCTTTATGTATTATGAAGATATTGATTTGTGTTTACGAGCGAAGCAACTTGGATTTGAAACGGTCGTAGCGCCATTTCATATTGTTCATAAGCGCGGACAGAGTTTATCTAACAATACATTGCGGAAAAACTATTATTATCGCTCTCAATCTCTTTATTTTAAAAAACATTTTGGAACGATGTATGCATGGGCCATCGCATTAGTGCGCTTGCCTCTAAAATTTCGTAATGTATGAACATCCTTTTTTACCAACCTGAATACTTAAGTACTATTAACGTTATTCTAGGAAGAATGGTCGGCTCTGTTTCACTTGTTGAATTATGTGGGATTATTTTTATTGTTGCTTTGCTGATTGGCTTAATTCTTTCTTGTCGTTTTAAATGGAAACTGCAATCAGTTGTTATGACAGCTATTCTTTTAGGCTGGCTGCCTTTAGCTGCGCAATTTTTTTATAGCACCAGTATTGAGTTTTCTAAAACCAAAGCTTTCATTGGCGCTTCTGAATCAGAGCAGATTATGTGGCGCTATTGCCGTATTGATCAAGAACAACATTTAGGGGGCGGTTTTTGTAGCCTTTATCCTTTTAGTAAAGAAGTTATTGCGAAAGTTCCGCAAGATAAGACAATTCATATTTTAAGTTCAAATATTGGAATATATCTGCGTTATTTTTTATTCGGGTCTTACAATGTTACGGATAAGATTGAAAACGCCGACTACATTCTTTTATATCGCTCGGCGCAACGTTTTGAATTAGCTCAAGGTGTTTTATACCGGGTCAGTGATCAGAATAGGGAAGCGCTTGGGACCGTTGAAGTAATAAGTCAACCGGCAGCCAATGAAGTTATTTTTAAAAAGATTAGACAATAAGCTATGTTAGCAACTCTTTTATTTTTTGTATCAATTTTAATTCCCGGTCTTTATATAGCACGGCGCTTTAAGCTTCGCGGATTATTGGCGCTTGCTATGGCCTTTGGTTTGGGATCGGCCTTAATAAGCTTTGAATTATTTATATATTTTGTCATAGCACGTTTTTCTTTTTCTGTTTTGTTACTGTATTTTGTCGCAATGCAAACTCTTGTCTTTGCGTATCTGTGGGCTCGTTTGATAGATTGGAAAAAACAATTTTCTTTTTCTCTTCGTAAAGAAGATTCTCTGCATATTATTATAAGCTTAATTATTGTTTTAGTTTTAATAGCTAGTTTTTTCTTGGCAATCGCTAAGCCGCCAGTGGCTTTTGATAGTATTGCTTTTTGGTCAGCGCGAGCAAAAATTTTATTGGCACAAGGCCGAGTTGATTTTGATCCAAGCAGTGATACCTATTTGTCCGCATTTAGTTTGCGTAATTATCCCTGGCATCTTTCGCTTTTAGAATATTGGTATCGAATACTCGGCGCTAGCGGGGGATTAGTTAATTTAATTTCCTGGTCGTATGTAGCGGCCACAAGTTTATTGCTTATCGAAGCTGGGCGTCGCTGGATTGGTGGCTGGCAAGGAAAAGTTCTTGCACTTGTTTTTGTTTCGATGCCGTTTATTTTTTATCATAGTTATAATAATTACGCTGATCTGCCCCTGGCCTTTTTTGCGGCTGCCGGTTTTTTCTTTTTTATCAATTGGCTTAAACGAGAGCAATTTCGAAGCCTTATCTTAGCGAGCCTCTGTATTGGCTGGACCCTTTCTGTTAAGAATGAAGGTTTGTTCTATATTATCGGTTTTATTATTGCCTTGATATTGAGTGGCTTTCTTAAGCCTATAATCGGCTTTAAGAGAGCTTTTATAGGAACTTTAGCCCTCATTATCCCGATCGCGCCTTGGCTTATTACTAAAGCTATTCATGGCCTTGGCTTTGCTAATACGCAAGGTTCCTGGGCTTGGCATCCCGAAATTTTTCAACCGCTTGCGCAAACTCTCTTCGTCGGCAATAATTGGAATATCTGGTGGATCGTCCTGATCGCAAGTATTTTGATTTTTGGAAGAAAGATATATCGTAATAAGCAATTATGGCCTGCCTGGTTAGGATTTTGTGCGTCAGCTGTTTTATTGATCGTAATATATTTAGTGAGCGAACATTATCGTTGGGCGATGGATCATACAGCAATTTCGCGAACATTCATTCCATTAGTTCCGATAACAATCTTATTAATTTCCGCATCTATTTTTAAAGAAAAAGTAAATGACTAAGTTAAGCATTATTATTC
>CAYGIU010000009.1:0-14331 GCA_964350015.1 uncultured Gammaproteobacteria bacterium | reverse complement strand
ATTCGTAATACAGTAATTCGTGTTAGATTTACAAAAGATATTAAACCGGAAACAGTTAATGCCACAACGTTTATTGTATCAGCAAACGGTGCTGTAGCTGGAACTACTTCAACGAATGGACGGTTTATAGAATTTGTTCCTAGCGCGAATTGTGAAGCACCGAACGAAACATTAAAATGTTTTGATAAAAATACATCATATTTAGTGATGGTACAAAATGGTCTAAATGGAGTAATTAGCATTGACGATAAAGAATTATCATGTCTAGGAACCTCAAATTGCAAGATAGAATTTACAACAGGAGAAATTGTCGATACTGATGCACCAAGAGTCAATATTACAAGTCAACAAATCTGCGCAACAGCGGATAATGATATCATGGCGAGCAGTATTGATAATTACGGAGTTTCAAAAATCGATTTTTTTGCGAACGAAACTATTTTTGATTCAATTATTAATAGTTCAAATCCCTTTGTTGGAAGTCCCTTTGATGCTAGTTCTACATACGATGCTTCCGGTATTCCAATTGGACAGACAGTTACATTAAAAGCAACTGCGTACGATCTTGATACTAATAGTGCTTCTGCGCAAAAAGATTTGAAAGTGTCACCGGCACATTGCTGTAACGGAATTAAAGACGGTGATGAAACTGACATTGATTGTGGTGGAAGCTGCGCAACATGTGAAGCAATGAATCGCCCGATAATTAGCCGTGTCGGTCCGGCCGGAGGATTTTGTTCAAATAACCCTAATACCTATTGCCGCAAAGCAACTGAAGTACAAGACTGCGGCGCTAATGCTAATTGTGATTTAGGAACCCCGAACGGTGCGGATGGAAATTTTGTCACTATTCTTGGTTCTGGTTTTGGAACGACTCGTGGCAAGGTTTTCTTTTCAGATGCTTCAGGTGGACGTGTCCAGGCCGTATTAGCAGATGATTCTGGCAGCGGAAATCCTGCTTGTACAAATGCTGTCTGGCAAGATGGACAAATTATTGCTGTAGTACCTAGCGGCGCTCAAAACGGAAAAATTTTAATTGAAACTTCGGGAGGAACTATTGAAGCGACTGATGATGAATTTGGTCCGCTTATTAATAATTTTAAAAAGAATACAATTGATCGCCCGGGTATTTGTTCATTGACCCCGATCGGCGGAAAACTTAATGACGTTGTTGAATATGACGGAATTAAATTGAATGCTGCTGAAGCATATTACGGCAATCTTTCAAATAACGTTAAAGCGCCAATTTCGTCATTTAATTCTCCTAAGCAGGGAACTGCAACCGTACCAAATCTAACAAGCGGTTTGACGAGTACCTATGTTCAAAAAACAAACGTTGAAAGTAACTTTTTACCTTTTACAAAAGAGAATGAACCTTACGACGGTCCGATTATTAGTTCCATCGAGCCATTAAGCGGTCCGGTTGGGCAATATGTTACGATTCGCGGTTCTGGTTTCGGCGCTACTAAATCAACAAGTAAAGTATTTTTTGGAGCAGTAACCGGTTTTGAAGCTGACTACGCATTCCCACAAGTCTGCTCTGAAAGTATTTGGACAGATAAGCAAATTGTAATTAAAGTTCCTGCGGGTATTCCGGCTGGAACAAGTTATCCGCTGACAGTTGCTCGCGGAGGATTTCCGCCGGCTGATTCCGGAACTCTAGCTTTTAATGTTAGTACCGGTACACCTAATCCGGGAGTGTGTCGTATTCAGCCATCACTCGGACAAGCCAATAGCGAAGTTACTGTGTGGGGAGAATACTTCGGTACGAATGATAATAACAGTATAGTTCGTTTTTATAATAATCAAGATCAACATGTAGCGGCGAATAATTGGCTTATTGATCAATCTGCTTCCGGAATCAAGCCTTGGAAAGTAATAACAAATGTCCCTCAGCTTGGTGCTACTGGTCCGGTCCGCGTTGTTATTTCTTCTCCGGAAAAATTAAGCAACGCATATAACTTTACGGTCGGTCAATGTACAAAAGATGCTGACTGCGGAGGCAGTGAAGCAACCTGCTGTGCTGCTGGTTTACCGGAAGCGGGAAAATGTAAAGCAAATGCCTCGGAATGTTATGGCTCGGTAGCTAATAGCGTTTATGAATGGCGCTTTTCAACCGGCAATACAGCATCCTGTGCCGCTGATCAAGAATCTTGCGGTACTGCCTGTTGTGCGCGCGGCACTTGTGAAAACGCATCACTAAGTAAATGTCGTGATTGTTTGCCAGGACAAAACCAATGTGGAAACGGTGAATGTTGTAATGGTGACTGCAAAGTTATTACCCTAGGACAGCCAAGTGTTTGCCAAGATCCGCCATCATGCTCTGGATATACTTATAATCAATGTATCGAAGGTTATTTCTGCCCAAACTCTCCGGGAAATTGTTCATCAACTCCGCCGACTGGTGGAACAGTTGAAGTTGGTAATTGTGGTAATTCCGCATGTGATGCGTTGCCCGGCTGCAATCTTATTCCAGGTTCTTGTAATTTTGACGCAACTCTTAACCGTTGCGTAAAAAGTGCTGGATTATTATGTAAGAAGATTGAGTTGCGCAATAACGCAAGTGAAATAATTAAAGTGAACAATCAACCAGTTGCTGGTAGCTGCGATAATTTCCAAGGAAATCCTCATTGGTTCTTAACTAACTGGAGTCAATCTTGCCCGTCTGGCTGGACGCGTACTACTAATAATCGTTGTGTTGACGTTAACAATATCAATGGAGCTTGTTCTAAGTGTCAAAATCCATTTACTTGTCAGACAGCGGGCGGTGACGGAAAGTGCGGAATTTCACAGCCGATTTGTCCCTCCGGTTCGACCTGTAATGCAACGAGTAATAAATGTGAAAAACTTGATGAAGGAACTTGTGAATGTTGTTGTCGTAAAGATAATTCCGCTCAGGATTGTTGTGCTGGTTTAAGTTGTGATGGTTCTTGCGGATCAGGCGATCAAAATCTTGGTTTATGTTCAGGATGTGTAGTTAATGGTATCCCTGATGATTCCCTATGTAACTGTACGGGATCAAGCGGAAAATATTGTGACGCTTCTGGAGGTAATACGCGCGGTGTTTGTAAAGATTGTACCTCGATTACTGATCCGGCTGAATGTTCAAGTCATGCGCAATGTTGTGTTGATGGAAAAAATAATGGTCGTTGTACGAGCGTCGTGCCTAACCAACCAAATGGCGGAAGATTAGAGAAAGATGGTTTACAATACTGTGCCTATTTCAATTGTACTAATCAATATCCAAACTCCTGTAATATAAATCCTACTATTGATGGCGTTTATAATAAATTAAATACTTGTAATTCAAATTGTACAGCGGCGCCGATTTCTTGTGCCAATAGTTTTGGACAATGTGATAAGAACAGCCCTTGTCCGGTTAATATGCATTGCGATGCCTTAAGTTGTGAATGTAAGAGTTCAAACTCGGGACCGGGCATACCATGTCGTGATCCATTGACACAAGCCTGTACCGGTAGTTGTACCGTTGGTTATCAGTGTTTGTTGCCAAGCGGTTATAACGGTGGAGGGAGCTCTCCTATTGTTGGTCCGGGCGAACCAGGACAAGATACCTGCCGTTGCTGCTGTAAGCCACCAACAGGTAATGAGCCGGATAGTTGTAAACTTATTAATGAAGGATTAGATTGTATTGCCGATCAAGGAGCTTGTACGAGCCCAACAGGCGAGCGTGGCCTATGCTGTGGTTGTACGAGCGATGGAATGTGCGGCGACGCCCTGACTACTGGTTGTGGCTTAACGGGTGCACGTTGCTGTCAAACTCGACCGATTGTTACAAGTAAAATTCCGGCCGTTGACCAGCAAGATGTCTGCCGCAATACTGTTGTTGAAGCAGTGTTTAACCAGAACATGGACATCACAAGCTTTAGTGATAATGTTCGATTGATTGCTGACTACGGCGCCGCTACCTGTCCGTCTGACTCTCCGCCGGTGGCTTTAGCGCCGCAAAATGAAAGCCGTTTTGCTAAATTGCTAAAACCATTTAAGCAATTGCTTGCCAGGGTTTTCCCGGCAGTGCTCACTAACTCGGCCTTTGCACAGTTTAGTCATTATTGTTATGTACCAGGTTCAGTTGTCGGTTATGACCTTAACTCAAATCAAACAAAAGTTAGTTATCACTTAACTCGACCGCTCGAAGCTAACATGACATATTTTATGGCTTTGATGGGTGATCCGGCTTTAGATGATTTAGGGGGTGGTGGTGATGAAAAACAATATTATAATGACAACATCGTTAACCTTGCTCGCGTTGGTATGATTGGTGCTGCTAGTCGCAATGTTCCACTTGATGGATTTAATAATACTGAATTGAAGAATGCAGAAATTTGGCCATTCACAACTGGTTCTGATGTTTGTACTTTAAGTAAAGTTTCTGTTGCTCCATCATTTAAATTATTCCAGCGTCCCGGACAGAAACAGATTTTTGAATCAGTTGCCCTTGATCAAAATAATCAACCGATCCAATCAATTCCATCTGTGTATTCCTGGACTTGGGATTGGAGTTCTGACAACTCAGATATTGCCCAAGTAGTTGAGCAGACACAGGATTATCTTGGTGAAGCAACGTCGGGAAATAAGCAGGATGCTCAAACCCTGGCTCGAGCTAAAGCGACTATTGTTAAAGATACAGTTAACAATCCATCAACAGAACAACAGGCTACTGATGGAACAGCACGCATTAGATTATTCCTTTGTGAAAATCCATGGCCAGTGTATTCAACCTTCCCACCGGAATATCTATGGCCTTGGAAAGATCAAACAACCGGAATCGAATTTTATTATTGTCGTGATAAGAGCGGCATTGGTACGATCGACGATTTGCCGGCACTTGTTGATGATCCAGTAGTGAAAGAAGGCGGCCGCAAGATTTGTATGTATGGCGCCAATGTTGGACGAAGCTGTGTCTCAGACGCTAATTGCAGCAATATTGCGAACAGCTGTTTGCCTGAAGTTTTGAAGGAGTTCTTCTTCTTTAGAGAGAACGAACCAGGAATTCCGAATCCGCGGGGTTCTGCCGATCCATTGGGGAGTAAGATTACTTTGACATGGGACGAAGTTCCGGGAGCAGCGAAATATAAAGTGTATTATGGACTTAACTCACGTCAATACACCTTTACGACAGAAGTGCCGGGAGGTCGCGGTCCAGTAAGTACGACTATCGCTAGCTTAGTAAATGGATTGAATTATCACTTTGCGGTAACGGCCTTGTCGGCCAAGAATCAAGAAAGTGCCTTCTCGGTTGAAGTTGTTATTAAACCGACTGATACAACACCACCGGCAATACCGTCTCTGCAAGCAAGTGCCGGTGACGGTAAGATTTCTTTGTTCTGGCCAAAAGTTCCGGAAGCAGTTAGTTACATCGCTTACTTCAGCGCTCAACCGCGAGGCAATGGACAGTATTCCAACTCAACAGTTGTTACAAGCGATCCATTACCAAATAATCCTAATACAATATTTTCAAGTATTAATGGAAGTGGACTTAATAACTCTGTTCCGTACTATGTTTCGGTTCGCTCGGTCGATCAATATGGAAACTTGAGCGACTACGCACCAGAAATTGAAAAGCGTCCGAATCAACCTTACTTAGTAAGTGCGACTCCCGGTAACGGTTCGGTAACTTTGAATTGGCTGCCATTTATTAACGCAACAGGCTATGTTATTTATTACGGTGAGGATGAGCGCAATCTTACTAATACTGTTTCAGTTTCAGCCTCAACCTATTCACGAGCAATTTCGGGATTAAGTAATGGCACAACATATTATTTTGCAATTCGAGCCAATAAATCGGCAACAACTACTAGCGATCTTTCTAATCAACGATCTCAAGCTGCTGGTGGAAATGATCAATAAACATTATCATATGAACCCAAACAATAATTTTCAAAATAATTTCCCTCGATCTGCTGATGAAGAGCATAACTGGCGTCTTGGTATTATTTTATTAGTTGTGTTTTTAGTAGTCCTGATTGTTGTTTCATCAGTTTATATTTTTAGAGGATCAGACAATGGAACAATTGCGGAAAATGGTGGAGCAAAAAAAGCGGGATTTTTTGAACGCTTGTTGAACAATACAATAAGTTCAGGAGACTCTGCCCTTGATACTGATCTTGATGGTTTGTCTGATAATGATGAAGAGAAAAAATATAATACTAATGTTGCTAAAGCCGACACTGATGGCGATATGCTTACTGACCGAGAAGAAGCGCTTGTGTATAAGACGGATCCATTGAAAGCTGACACTGACAGCGATTCAACAAATGATGGTCAGGAAATCAAAGATCGTCATAATCCTTTAGATTCAAATCCAAATGCGGAATGGCCTCCAAAACCCGGAGAATTCGCAAGTAATTAAAATAACAATTATTAATAATTAATGTATGTTTAATCAGCAACAACTACGTCAGGCAGAAAGTTCTGCTCCCGAACTTGATCAAGAGGCTCGTCCGGCAGCCCCAACTGCCACTGAGGCAGCGAGTGCAAAATCAGTGATGGAAAATACGGATATTTATTATATGCCGGAGAATTTTCAGAAGAGTAATCAGGTAGCAGGACATAATATGAATGTTTCCGGAGTTGTTGTTTTGATACTGGGTATATTATTCCTTCTTTTATTGGGAGGCGGATTGTATATTTATTTAGTTAAGCCGGATTTTCTCGGTGGTTTATTTAATCGTTCAAGTGAAACCCCTCTCACTGCAACTAATAATCAAGAAAATATTGCTAATCCGTCGACCAATACTGTCTCTTTGCCGGCGACTAGTCAACCGACTGGTTCACCAAAAGATACCTACCTAGCATTTCGCAGTGAGCTAGAGCTCGCTGATACCGTTGATAAATATGTGGCAGTTTTTGTGCGATATGGATCAGCTGCAAAAGTTAAGCAACTTAATGATCAGAAGGCGAGTCTTGAGTCTGTTGGTGGACAAGGAGATATTTTAAGCGCTTTGCGCGGAGCTGTAGTTCCGCCACTTGATGGAACTGAAAATATTCGTGAAGATATTTCTGATCAAAGTGCTTCATTAACTGTAACAAAGACAAGCGGCAAGACTACCGGATCGGTAAATATGATTGCCGAGAATGGACAATGGAAAATTTCTGATGAAACATGGAATGAAACAAACAGCGGTGCTAATAATAATGAGGCGACGAGCGCCGCGCTTGATGATGATCAGGATGGCTTAAGTAATGCGGAAGAGGCGATTCTCGGAACCAATGCCAAAGCCACAGATTCGGACACCGATGGCTTCAAAGATGCTGAAGAACTTAATAACGGCTATAATCCGGCGGGAGCAGGCAAGATTGCCGCTAATGAAAATTTAGGAAGCTATCTCAATACTACTTTTAATTTCAGTTTATTGTATCCAAAGGATTGGAATCGTACCATCGCTTCGACTGATGATTCAGTTATGTTTACAGCTGACAACCATCAATTTGTACAAATACTGGTTCAGCCTAATTCAAACCAACAAGATATAGTAGATTGGTACAAAGCGACTTTTAGTGTTCAGACAATTCCGAACTCTCAGTTGATGTTAAGCGAAAGCTGGGATGGTGTAAAAACTCCTGATGGTTTAACGCTTTATCTCACAAACAAAGACAAAACATATATTTTTGTAGTTACCTACAATCTAGGCAACACCAGAACCTTAGAGTTTAAAAATATTTTTGATACGATCATCAGGAATTTTAAACTCGGCGTGTAACGCCTATGGCCGTTGAGATTACCAATAAGACGAAACAGACATTAAAAAAAGCGCTGATTATCAAAGCAGTTGAATGCGCCTTGGCATTTAAAAAACGCCGTGGTGATGTTTCAGTAGTTTTCGTGGGGGACGCCGCAATACGGACACTTAATCGTCAGTACCGAAAGAAAGATTATGTTACCGACATTCTTTCTTTTGCCGAAGATCTTAAAGGCGATTTTATTGGTGAGTTGATTATTGATTATAAACAGATCGAAAGACAGGCCAAGCGTTTTGAACACTCCGTGTCTTGGGAATTAGCGTTTATTGTTATTCATGGCACACTTCATCTTCTTGGCTATGAAGACGAAACTGAAAAAGGAAGGAAAACAATGGAGAAGCTCGGTTATCAATTGATTAAAAAAATTGCCGTATGAAAAAATTTCGTCGATTTCTGCAAAGCATTACATTCGCCAATCGAGGTCTAGCTAAAGCCTGGACCGAAGAACTTAATTTCCGCTGGGAGATTATCGCTGCTATTTTTGTTATTGCGCTTGGTTTATTCTTGCGTGTGCCTGCCTCTCACCTTGCTTTGATTATTTTAACCTGTTCTGTAGTCCTTGCTTTGGAGTTGGTTAATACAATGATTGAGTCAGTGAGCGATATGTTGAAGCCACGGCTTGATCAGTATGTTAAACAAATCAAAGATTTGAGCGCCGCAGCCGTTGCAATCGCCGCTTTGGGCTCAATTGGCGTCGCTGCCTGCCTTTTAGTGCCTCCGTTGCTTAGTTTGTTATGGCTGTATTAGAAAATTTCTGTTATAATAAAGTCAAATCTATATTTTTTGAATTATGAGGGAAAACTTGATAGCCGGTCTTGATATCGGATCAGCAGAAACTAGACTAGTGGTCGGTCAACGGGTAGAAACCGAAGCCGGGCCAAAACTTCAGATAATCGGAGCTGTTTCAGTACCGTCCGAAGGAGTCAATAAAGGAATTATAAATAGCATTGAGGATACGACTGCATGTGTCTCAACGGTCCTAGAAAAGGCTGAGCGCTTATTAGGAGCGCCAGTAACCAATGTTTGGGTAGGAATTAACGGACCTAACCTAAAGTGCCAATCAAGCCGCGGCGTTGTGGCTGTCAGTCGTTCTGATAGTGAAATCAATCAGGAAGACGTTACACGCGTTGTTGAAGCCGCGCAGGCTTTAGCTGTACCGCCAAACTATGAAATTTTGCATGTTATCCCGTCTAAGTTTATTGTTGATAGTCAAGAAGATATAAAGAACCCAGTAGGAATGACCGGTATTCGTCTTGAGGTTGTTGCTTTGATTATTCAAAACCTTTCAAGTCAGATTAAGAACCTGACTAAGTCGATTTACCACACTGGCCTTAATATTGATGATTTGGTGTTTTCTCCTCTTGCAGCGGCCGGTGTTATTGTTAGTCCAAAACAAAAGGAACTTGGTACTGCTATTGTTAATATCGGTGCGGCAACGACCAGTATTGCCATTTTTGAAGAAGGTGAGCTTTTGCACGCCGCAGTGTTGCCAATCGGCTCCGCTCATATCACCTCTGATATTGCTATCGGCTTACGTTGCCCGATCAATTTGGCTGAAAAGATAAAGATTAAATATGGTAGCGCTAAGTCTGATCAATTTTCTAAGAAAGACGAGATTGATATTAGCGACTTAGTTGCCGAAGAAAATTTAACTGATGAGATTACGGTAATTTCACAACGATATGTTGCTGAGATTATTGAAGCGCGTGTTGAAGAAATTTTTGAAAAAGTTGATGCTGAATTACGCAAAGTTGATCGTTCCGGAATGTTGCCGGCTGGTGTTTGTTTGATCGGTGGCGGTTCGAAACTTTTTGATATTATTGATGTAGCTAAGCGTAAATTGCGATTGCCGGCTTCAGTAGGTACTAACCGTAGCGTTGCAACAGTCGTCGATAAAGTTAATGATCTTGAATATTTGACGGCCCTTGGTTTGGTTGCCTGGGGAGATCAGCTTAGTAAATACGATTCTCGCTCTAGTCTTTTGGACAAATTTCCACTACAGAAAACCTTAGACAAACTTCGCAATATTTTTTCCGCTTTGAAACCTTAAAAGCTACTGTACACAAATAGTGTACAAATGTCTTGCCAATTAGAATCCGTCGCCGTATAATATTATTGTACGGTTTTTTTATCTCATCCCTTTGTATACGGGGAACTAATCATTATTTTATGGCCGAAGTTAAACCTTCTATTGAAAGTTTTGCAAAGATTAAAGTCGTTGGTGTCGGTGGATCCGGTGGCAGCGCAGTAAACCGAATGATTGATTCGGGTATTAAAGGCGTTGAATTTATCGCCGTTAATACTGATGTTCAGGCTCTCCATTATAATAAAGCCACTCGCAAAATTCATATTGGAAAAAATATCACTCGCGGCTTAGGCGCCGGGATGAATCCGGAATTAGGTCGTCAGGCAGCAGAAGAAGCACAGAATGAAATTCGCGATGCGATTAAAGATGCCAACATGGTTTTTGTTACCTGCGGTCTTGGCGGAGGAACTGGAACTGGCGCTTCACCGATTGTTGCCGAGCTAGCTCGCGACATAGGCGCGCTGACTGTTGCAGTTGTTACAAAACCTTTTGGCTTTGAAGGAGCGCAACGTAAGCAGGTTGCCGAACGCGGCTTGGCTGAATTGACTGATAAGGTTGATACGATTATTACAATTCCAAACGATAAGATTTTACAAGTTATTGAAAAGAAGACTTCTATCCTTGATGCCTTTATGGTGGTTGATGAAGTATTGCGTCAGGGTGTTCAGGGTATTTCTGAATTGATTACTATTCCGGGACTTATTAACGTCGACTTTAACGATGTTAAAGCAGTTATGTCCGGAGCCGGCTCTGCCTTAATGGGTATTGGTCAGGCAAGCGGCGAAACTAAGGCGATTGAAGCTGCTAAAATGGCCATTAATTCTCCATTACTTGAAATGTCCATTGAAGGAGCGCGCGGTATTCTCTTCACGATTGTTGGCGGCGCTGGTTTGACTATGCATGAAGTAAATGAGGCTGCTAAAATAATTACTTCATCGGCTGATGAAGACGCAAAGATTATCTTTGGTGCAGTTATCGATCCTAAATTTAAAGATGAAATCAAGATTACAGTTGTTGCCACCGGTTTTAATAGTGGTAAGCGCCCGGTAGGAACCGCTTCAATAGCTCCGGAGCGCAATTATAATCCGGCTCCGTTTATTGAGGATAATGAAGACCATCACTCCGCTCCGGCTAAATCAAAGGCTTCGGCTCTAAAGATTGCTCAAGCTGAGCCAGCAGCAAAAAAGCCAAGCGTTGAAGAGGAAGAAGATGATGAGCTTTCTATTCCGACTTTCATCCGTAAGAAAATGCTTTAAAAAATAAACACCCCTTCGGGGGTGTTTTTGTTTGATTTAGTTGACTTTCCTTAGTGCTTTGCTAAGATTGTGGTATATGAAATGCCCTGTTTGTTATTTTGCTGATACGAAAGTTGTCGATTCGCGCGTTGCTGCGGACGGCTTATCAATTCGGCGTCGCCGCGAATGCTTAAAATGCGGTTTTCGTTTTTCTACCTATGAAGAAGTGGAAATCCTTGATTTAACTATCGTGAAGCGCGATGGACACAAAGAAGCATATCTTCGCGACAAACTGGTTAAAGGCTTACGCCGCGCTTATGAAAAAAGACCGATTACCGAAGAGAAGTTTAAAAAGATTGTTAACTTAATTGAACGTGATTTACAGGCGTTGCGCAAGAATGAAATTTTATCCGAACAAGTTGGACAAATAGTAATGAAGCAATTGAAAAAAGCTGATCAAGTCGCGTATATCCGCTTTGCTTCAGTCTATCAATCATTTAAGGATGCCCAGAGTTTTAAACGAGAATTAAATAAATTATTAAAAGGTAAGAAAGCTTAAGAAATTATATGGATGAAGATATTAAAAAACTACTCGAAGAAAATCTTCGCTTAACACAGGAAATGCATGCTAAGGTTGTTAAAACTGCAAACTATATTAAATGGCTTCGTGTCACAGACACGCTTAAGTTGTTGCTAATACTAATTCCACTTATTGCCGCTTGGCTTTTCCTACCTGATTTAATCAAATCGTTTAGCGAGAGCTATGGTAATCTGATTCCTGGCCTGGGACGTTGATATGAAGAGCGCTTCAGTTTCATTTAATAAAGCCGTCTGGGAAGCAACCCGGAAGGTTCCAAAAGGCAAGGTTGCAACATATGGGATTATTGCTAAGATGATCGGACGCCCGAAAGCCTCAAGGGCTGTTGGTAATGCTTTGAATAAGAACCCCTATGCACCGCAGGTGCCCTGCCATCGGGTTGTTCGTTCGGATGGAACTGTTGGTGGCTTTGCCTCCGGAAGCGCCAAAAAAATAAAATTATTAATTTCAGAAAAAGTAGCAATTAAAAACAAGAAAGTCAGTCCGTTGAAAGATTTTTTATATAAAGAAAAATAAGATGAAGATGCCGATTTTTATTGTAGATATTTTAACCCGCCTTACTGAGGCGGGTTTTGAAGCATATATCGTCGGCGGATCTGTGCGCGATTGGCTTTTAGGAAAAGAATCAAAAGATTGGGACATTACGACAAATGCTCGACCGGAACAGATTCTAGAAATTTTTCCTGATGCCAAATATGAAAATAAGTTCGGGACAGTATTAGTTGCCATACGTGATGAGAATGAAAAGGCGACGGACCTCATCGAAATAACGACTTATCGCAGTGAACAAGGATATTCAGACCATCGTCGGCCCGATGAAGTGCAATTTGAAGACAGTCTTGAAAAAGATTTGTCACGTCGCGACTTTAGTATCAACGCTTTGGCAATGAGCAAAGAGGGAGAGATCGTTGATTTATTTAATGGTGAAAAAGATCTTAAGAAAAAAGTAGTTCGAACTGTCGGTGAACCCGAGGATCGTTTTAAAGAAGATGCATTACGTATGCTCCGGGCAGTTCGTTTTTCCTGTCAGCTAGGTTTTGAAATTGAGGGAAAGACCGAACGAGCAATTGCTAAATTGGCTGGTAATATTAAATTCATTGCTAATGAACGTATTCGTGATGAACTTGTTAAAATTTTGTCATCTGATCGTGCGTTCGAAGGAATCATTAAATTGCATGATTTAAAACTTCTAAATTATATCATTCCTGAACTAGAGGAAGGCGTTGATATGAAACAAAATCATCATCATACGCATAATGTTTTTGATCATAATGCTTTATCACTAAAACATTGTCCAAATCATTCTTGGCAAGTTCGTTTAGCGGCGCTTATGCACGATATCGGTAAACCGCGTACAAAAAAGATAATTGATGGGGCTGCGACTTTTTATAATCATGAAATGGTCGGAGCTAAGATGGTAGAGCGAATTATGAAACGTTTGCATTTTTCAACTGATGACTCACAACGAGTTGTTACTTTGGTACGCAATCATATGTTTTATTATAATGTCGATGAAGTAACAGCTTCGTCAGTGCGCCGTTTAATTCGTAAAGTCGGGGAGGAGAATCTATCGGATTTGATTGATTTGCGTATTGCCGATCGTTTGGGTTCGGGTGTAGCTAAGGCTGTTCCGTATAAATTGCGGCATTTACAGTATATGATGGATAAAGTGCGACATGATCCGGTTTCTGTTAAAATGCTTAAGATTAATGGAGAGGATTTAATGAAAAATTTACAGATTCAGCCAGGCCCGAAAATTGGAGCGATTCTCGACGTTCTTTTATCAGAAGTTATTGAAGATCCGGAACTAAACACAGAAGAATATCTAGCGAAACGCAGTAAAGATTTGTATGAATTGCCTTTGGAAGAGTTGCGAGAGAAAGCCAAAGAAGTTATTAATGAACAGCGTCAATCTGACGATGATAAAATTAAAAAAGAACACTATGTTAAATAAGAAAATTTTCGTTGCTTTACTTTTTGTCTTAGTTTTGGCAGGATGTACCAAGGCTCAAAAAACTTATTATTATAATGATGTTAACGGCGAGCAAAAAGAGTTGACGCCCGAGACAAACGCTAAATTAAACGCTATGCAAGTTCCAACCCAAATCAATCAAGAATTAGCCAAGGAATATTCCGGCGCCGTTCTCGATACTACTTTAGGAAAGATTGAAATCGCTTTTTACCCGGAATCTCCGGTAACCGTTAGTAACTTTCTGACTTTGGCGCAAAAAGGTTTTTATGATACAACTTTGTTTCATCGTGTTATTAAAGATTTCATGATTCAGGGCGGTGATCCGAATTCAAAAACAGCCGATCGTTCAACTCATGGTATGGGCGGACCGGAATATCAATTCGCCGATGAGTTTAATGCTCATCCTTTAGTAAAAGGTTCGCTCGCCATGGCTAACGCCGGACCGGGAACCAATGGATCACAATTTTTTATCGTCACAGCGGAATCGACGCCGTGGCTCGATGGTAAGCATACAAACTTTGGTTATGTAGTTTCTGGCATGGATATTGTTGAAAAAATTCAAAACGTCGCTGTAGACGGAACTGATCATCCGATCGACGATGTAAAAATCCTCAAGATAGAGTTGAAGAAGAAATAAAATGTTCCCTGTGTAGGCGCATGCCATGGCATGCGCCTACAC
>CAYGIU010000008.1:0-14752 GCA_964350015.1 uncultured Gammaproteobacteria bacterium | reverse complement strand
AGGTAAAAAAATAGAAATTATAAGAGAAATTGAAAGCAAAAGTTTTTTTAGATCAAATAAAAGATTTCATACAACTCTCAATAAAAGAGCAGAAGGAATGGAATTAAGTATTTCTGCGGTAAAAAAAATTAGAAAAGATCTAAATTTAGATGAATCAAATCGAATCGATTCAGATGCATTTTATAACCATGCTAGTTTTTCGGCAAGTGGATTTATTGATAAATATCAAAAACTAATGAAGCGTCTTGCTAGATTCTAATATTTTTTTTATTCCTCAAAACTCACCGTCTTTCTAAAGCCAACTCTATCTTGGGCGATTTTTTCCGTATTAAATAATAATCCGTTAGTGACGGTATATTCACCATATCGATTATTTACTATATCCATAGCCCGGCTAATATTTTTTGCTTTACGTCGATCGGAAAATAAACCGAGTTGTTCGGAAACCGGAGTTAGATGCGTAACAGTAACGGCCATCATCCGCACCGGATCGCTTAATTCGGCAAAACCGATAAAATCATACAAGGGCGCTAAAAATTCATGCGTTGTAAAAAAGCCGTCGGAAGAATGAATTGTTTTAGTAAGATGTCCCCCGTTCATATACTGTAAAAAAAGTGTTGCGCTTTTAGCTTCGAATTCTAAGGCTCGTAATCGTCGCCCAGTTTTCTCGCTTAACTTTGCTAAGACGGTTTGCAAGTACTTTTTCTCGCGCGTCCGTTTCGCTAAGCAATAGGAATGTCCAATTGATTTCGGCGCCCGTATCCCGTTTTCAATTTTCGTGATTTCCTTGCCATTAACGTTGCACCACAAATAATATCCGTAAATCCCCAAGAAACGTTTTAAAATAATCGGATCAGCCTCTTTTAATTCTTTAAGCGTGCTGATGCCCATCAAGCGCAAACGCACAGACATTGCTTTGCCAATGCCCCAAGCCTCGGTTAAGTTTCTATCTAAATAGGAATCAAGATTTTCTTTAGTAATTATTTCCAAACCGTTTTTCGGCGCAATGTCACCGGCAAACTTTGCTAAGAATTTAGTATGAGAGATCCCGATAGAACATTTCAGCCACTCGCCTACTTCATTTTTAATTCTTTCTTTTATCTCTAGGCAGATATTTCTTGCCCCTTCATAGTCTTTTACCCAACCGCTTAGATCTAAAAAAGCTTCATCAATCGAATATGGTTCAAGCGCATCGGAATATTCCGACATTATTTTAAAAATGCGTTTAGTAACACAGCGATACTTTGCTGGTTCGTTCTCAACAAAAACGACGTCGGGCGCAAGTCGCTTAGCTTCTTGTACTCCGACGCCGACTTTTATTCCTTTAGCTTTTGCTTCTACGGACGAAGCAATAATTGCTCCGCGCGGAGAAAGATAGGCGCAGACGGCAAGCGGCTTACCGCGCAAAAAAGGATTGGCTTGTTGTTCTACTGAGGCAAAATATGAATTCATGTCCAAATGGACAATGATTTTATCCTTCATTGTAGAGTTCTTTCATTCGCCATGAAAGATCGCGTGTTGAAAAAGCCAAGCGGAAGAAGTTTGCGTTATCAGAAACGCTGAAATAATAGATTTGGTTCTCACCTTGTTTCTCATGATGCACGAGATTAACCTTTTCGACGCGGTAGGTTCTTTTGCGCCATTTAAAAAACGAGGGAACTACCTGAGACTTATAAAACTTAACCAATACTTCGATTGGTTCATTTAGTTGTGCGTGCATACGAGTCGCGTTAAATTAATTACTCTTTCAGTATATACCATCTAAATTATTTTGTCAAGTCTCTTGAACATACTTGACAAATTCTGTCAGTATGATATTATGAATATATAGAATACAAAGCAAATATGCATATTTTACAACAAAAGCTATTGAGCCTGGCCGCCGAAATGAACCTCGGTTCGGTTGGCTTGCGCAAGCTCGGACAACTTATTGGTGAAACTCATCCACAGAAAGTTAAGCATCACCTTGAACAATTGGAGAAAAAAGGCCTCTTAACCGTTAACGTTAAAAGTGGCGAAATCAAAGCGACGAAAAAGACTACTAATCCGAGCGCCGGACTTTTTACCTTGCCAATTTTAGGAACGGCTAACTGCGGACCGGCTGATATTTTTGCTGAAGAAAACTTTGAAGGTTATTTAAAGGTTTCACCGCACACTGTTGGGCGAAAAAAAGCTGAAGGATTATTTGTTATAAAAGCGGTTGGCGATTCAATGAATAAAGCTAGGCATATCCCCGGCGGTCCGGTGAACAATCATGATTACGTTATTATCGATACAAGTCGACGGGCGCCGCAGAACGGAGATTATGTTTTATCGGTCATTGATGACATGGCCAACATCAAACGATTTTATTTTGATAAAGCTAATGAACAGATCGCTTTAGTTTCCGAATCAACTTTGCCAATCGAACCAATTTATATCCATCCTTCCGACGCTGATAGCTATTTAGTAAACGGACAAGTTATTAAAGTTATTAAGCAACCGAAACTATAAAATTAGATATTAAAAAAGACGGGGATGTTCCTCGTCTTTTTTCTTAATGTCTTTTATGCGGAGTTGTAGGTACTTGTAAGTTTGTGCAAGTTTTCTTTAAAAGTATAGAAAAGGTTTTTATTAAAAGAACTTTCTTCTGTTAAATTAAGTTCTTCCCCTCTATTATAATAGGCTGTGCACAAAGTTTTAAAATCATCTTTGGTTATTTTTTTATCTTTTAGAGCTTCTATCATTTTTAAACAAAGACTAAAAGTCAAAGCTTCCGCATTTGAACATACTATTTCTGAATATAATTCATTCATGATAAATACTCCTTTTAAATGAACCAATTATCTTTGTTTTATACCTAAAGCAGTTTCTTGTCAAACGCTCTCTTGAATTATTATACCTAAGGCTCTACACTTGCTTTATGAACTATCTAAGTAAATCGGAAAAAGAAACAACCGCTCTAGCTAAACAATTTGTTGCCAGTTTAAAAGCAGGAGAAACCGTCGGTCTTATTGGCGAACTAGGCGCCGGTAAAACCGCTTTTGTTAAAGGTGTGGCTAAGGCTTTAAGAATTAAACAAAGGGTAAACAGCCCGACTTTTGTATTAATGCGCGTCTATAAGGTAGCTAAGCATTCTAGCATCAAGCATCTTGTTCACGTTGATGCTTACCGGCTTCATAAAGCGGCATCATTAAGCGCTATTGGTCTTGATGATTATATAGAAGATCCTTCAAGCTTAGTCTTAATAGAATGGGCGGATCGAGTTAAAGCGATTATGCCAAAAAAAGCGATTGTGATACGATTTAAACATACAGCGTCAGGCCGACGCATAACATTACCATTATGAGTCTTGATAATAAGCCACCATTTAATACTCCGGACGACGAAGAGCATCAAATAGAAAAGGATGTTCGCGAAGCCTATGCCGAAGCGTTTATAGAACCGCTCTTGATTCACTATCATCAGATTAACCAAGGCAACAATGGTGTTATTGGCTTGATTGATACCGACGACTTAAGCGAAGAGGTTGAACAGTACTTTTTTAAAGATAAAAAGTTTGAGGATAAAAAAGTTGCGGTAAAAATGTTAAAAATTTATTCAAGCGCTAACCTTGCCAAGCAAGAAGGTGAGGTTCAAAAAAAGGCTGCTGAACTTTTGAAGTCGCAGGGTCTTGATGTTACTGTTCCGGAAGTGTATTTTTGTGATCGAGTTCCCGTCTCCTCCGATACACTTCGTGATCAATTAACCGCTGCTGGAATTGCCGTTAAAGAAGATGGCGTCGGCTTAATCTTAATGGATTACATTAAGGGTGAAGATATGGCCGAACATTTATTCAAGGAAGTTATCAAGCGAAGTCCGGAAATGGAACGTCACTTACAGGCAACAGCCGGAGGATTTGAACATGCTAGTTTTGATGATATACAAAATACAGTTCGACAAGGATTGGGTTTTGAGAAACCCGGTGGAGCCCAACGAACCGAGTCATTGCTTTCGTTTGAAAAGAGTAAAGTAGCCAAAGAAAATCAAAAGAAATTATTTACTTTCTTAAGTAAGAATGGATATGTACTCGAACCGGAATTATTAGAAAAAATTTCGCAAGCAGTTTCAGCTTTGCACGAAGGCGGAATTTATCATCGCGATTTGCATGAGCGAAATATCATGATTGATTTTGGAAAGGATGGAGAGATTGAAAAAATTCACATGATTGATTTCGGTTCAGCAATTAATAACGAATTTAATGTTAATACAGAATCAATTTATGAACGGGATGGAGTTGAATATTTGAATGATGAATATCTTATTCGTGCGTATTCCGGACTAACAATTCCCCGCGAAGAAAAAGAAGAAAATTCTTATCTTTATGGTCTTAATAAGAATTTGATTTCAATAAAACAAAACGAGGAACGTTCTAAACAGTATAATTCTTTACAGGAGAAGATTAGTAAGATTATTAAAATGTCAGAAGATGAAGATCTTATTGATGAATTAAATACCTTAATTAGTGATTTTGTTGATGATCAGATAAAAGATTATGTTTCCGAAGATAACTTTAATTTGAAATTGTCATTGTGGAACGAGTTGTATGAAAGCCAGCCACTACTTCAGGAAAGAATACGTTTTCACGTAAAACAACTTGAGGAGGGAGGAAAGAATAAACCGCTTTATCAAACAAACGCCGCTCGTAACCTTTCTAAATATTTGGATAAAAAAAGAACTTGAGTCGTGAAGACCTCAAGCCCTAGGAACAGTTCGAACCTTAATGGAACGGATTGTTCTTTTTGATACTTCCTTTTGAGCAGTTCCCTTGGTGATGCGAATTACATCGCCCTGCGCTTTGACATCATAACCCTTCTTGGTTAAATGTCGTTTAAATGTTTTGACTCCATTGCTGGCCATAGTATCTTTCTATAATAGGATTGGAAAATGTGCGAATTCGCAATGTATCATAAAAAACCTTATATGTCAAGAGACTTTTTTCGTTCGACTCTGAATGATAAAAATAAGAGCGCCTATTACAATAGAGGCATCGGCCAGGTTAAAAACATTAATTGATAAGAAGGAGAAATAATCAATGACTGATCCATACACAATACGATCATAGATATTACTTAAGGCGCCGAGTAAGACTGCACCTAAGGCCGCAGCTTCAAAAAATCTTTTTTGTTGGATAAGTTTGAATATAAAATAGCCGATAATAAAAGCGACAATAAGTATAAACCAGAATAAGTTTTGTTCACTACCAAGAGAAAAAGCAACGCCGGTATTAGTGTGCAGCTCAAAACTTAACCAGTCACCGATAAGCGCAATAGTTTTTTGGCTTGTAAGCGCTAGATTTTTTAATATACGATCAGCGATACATAAAACAACGGCTCCTATAAGGACGACCGTTGTTTTGTTTCTGGCAATGAGGCCAGTCATAGCAAATTAAGAATTGTTCTGCAATTTTGTTTTGCAGGCAACACAAGAACTTGAGAATGGACGGACAAGCAAACGCTTTTCTTCAATATCATTTCCGCAGTATTTACACTTTCCGTAACTGCCATCATCAATGCTTTTTATAGCGCCGTTAATATCAGCAAGCGTTTTCTCTAGAACCTTATCAGCTTCGAGGTTGGTTGTGTATTGTTCAACTTCTTGTGCATTTTCATCGCTCTCGCTTCCATAGTTTGGAATTTGGGCAACGCGGTGGTTAAAACCGTGATCATCATCAGAAGCAGTAAAATCAGACAACTCGGTTTCGAGTTGTGCTTTGCGGGCTACCAAATCAGATTTAATTTTCTCTATAATTTCTGGTGTCATATGGTTTAATTGTAACGTAAAAAAAGGGGTCAGACAAGCTAGGACCATTGCTTGGCTTTTAGGCCTTGGGTAGCTGCCTCAACTTGAGCTTCTTGCTTTGACTGACCTTGGCCGACCGCGACAAGTTCCTCATCAAGATATAAACCGACTTCAAAGATTTTTTCATGATCCGGACCGCTTTCAGACATAACTCGATAATGCGGAGTAATGCCAACGACTTCCTGAGCCTTCTCTTGAAAACGAGATTTAGGATCTAAATACAGGCGGTTAGCTAATATATTTTCAAGATGTGAGATAACAAAGCGATGGATAAAGACATGTGCTGAAGAAAGGCCGCCATCTAAATACATTGCGCCTATTAAAGCTTCCATAGCATTGGCGAGGATATATTGGCGGGCTTTTGAAGCATCGTCTTTTTCTTCTCCGCGTGACATCTCTAAACATTGTTCAACGGCTAAATCTTTAGCGATTGAAGCGAGCATTTTGGCATTAACTAAACTAGCGCGCCAATCAGTTAAATCACCTTCTGGAGTATCCGGGTAGCTGTTGTACAGATGTTCAGTAACAACAATTTCCAAAACTGCATCACCTAAAAACTCAAGCCGTTCATTGTGGCCGAGTGTAAATTCAGGATGTTCGTTTAAGTACGAACGGTGCGTCATTGCCTGACGCAAGAGATCAATGTTTTTGAAAGCGTACCCGATAGTTGCTTCCAGTTTCTGTAAGTCTTTCATGATAGATTGGGGGACGAAAGCAAAACGTCAAAGGGGTTAACGGTTTGTTCCCATGTCCCAGAAAATAATAAATGTTAATTTTTGTTTTCAGCTTCCGGTGCTGCAACTTTTGTCGTATCAACTTCTTTCGCTGGCATTTCTTTCATAATGGCTCCTAAAACGCCGTTTACGAATTTTCCCGAAGAATCGCCACCAAAAGTTTTGGCCATTTCGATAGCTTCGTTAATCGCTACTTTTGCCGGAATATTTAAATCGTATACCAATTCGTAAATTCCAATGCGCAAAATATTGCGGTCAATAATAGTGATTTGATCAAGCGGCCATTCAGTGGCGTACTTAATAATATAGGCGTTGATATCTTCAAGATGATCAATAACGCCCTTAACCAATGTTTTTACAAAACCATGATCGTCAAAATTCGGAGCGAACTGATTAAAGTTCTCTGTAATAATCGCATCAATGTCAGCATTTTGCCGTTCATTAAAGTCCCAGGCAAAAAGGGTTTGCATTGCTAAAGTACGCGAAAGATGACGATTGGCCATAGTTATTTTTTGGCTTTCTTAACTTTTACTTTGACAGTTTCTACCATTCGGTAAGTTCCACAGAAGGAACAGGCGCGATGAGGTTGAACTGCTTTGCCGCACTTAGGGCACTTATTGAGAGTCTTTCCTTTAAGAGCAAGGTGGGCACGTCGCCGCTGTGTGCTGGCTTTTGTGCGCTTTTTCATTTGAACCATACGGTTGGGTCTTTGTTAATCTAATTAATACCAGTCAATTATAACCAAATTTTTGTATATTAGTCAAGATTTTAGCCAATGATACGGTTTCTTTATTGTGATATACTGAGATTGTATGGAACAAAAATTAAAACAATTTCCGGCTGGGTTTCTTTGGGGAGCCGCCACTTCTTCGTATCAGATAGAAGGTGGACTTAGAAATGACTGGAGCGAATGGGAACATTCAAAGAAGCGGGTAACGAATTTAGAACGCCAGTCTTTTAATCCGATTGATTTTCAGTCCGGGAAAGCGGCAGACTCTTGGAATCGACTTGAAGAAGATATTGTATGTTTGAAAAAGATTAATGCGAGCGCTTATCGCTTTTCAATCGAATGGGCACGCATTGAACCCGAGGAAGGACGTTTTGATCAAGTAGCAATTCAGCGTTACGCGCATTTTATCGCTCGTTTACACGAAGAAGGAATTGAGCCCTTTATTACATTGTGGCATTGGCCGCTTCCATTATGGCTGCGCGATAAAGGTGGATGGGCATCGACCTCAATTGTTTCCTATTTTGAAAAGTATACGCAGCGTTTAGTTGAGGCTTTTCCAACTGTGAAGTTTTGGTTAACGCTAAACGAGCCAACAATTTATTCTGGTAATAGTTATTTTAGAGGAATTTGGCCGCCGCAGAAAAAAAATCCGTTTTGTTATCTTCGCGTGTTATCTCATTTGATTAAAGCGCATCGCGCCGCCTATAAAGTTATTAAAAATGAATTACCAAAAAGTCAGGTAGGCATAGCTACGCCAAATATCGATTTTGAAGCAGCGCCGGGTTTTATAAATAAGTGGATCGTCGCTGCGGTTGCGTGGTGGTGGAATCATTATTTTCTTGATCATATTAAAAACGAACAAGATTTTATTGGGTTGAATTATTATTTTCATCATCGCATTAGTTATGGGATGAATAAAAATAAAAATGAACGAGTTAATGACATGGGTTGGGAATTATATCCGCAAGGAGTAACACATGTTTTAAAAGATTTATCGGATCGATATCATAAACCAATTTATATAACTGAAAATGGAACAGCCGATGAGGATGATGATCATCGTGCCTGGTATATTAATGAAGTGTTGAAACATGTTCATGAATCAATTGAACAAGGCATTGATGTTCGGTCTTATCTTCACTGGTCCTTAATTGATAATTTTGAATGGGCGCTTGGTTTTGAAAAAAAGTTTGGTCTCTTTGAAGTTGATTATAGAACCTTTGAACGGCGTCCCCGTCCTTCGGTAGAAACTTTCGCGCGAATAGCAAAAAATAATTCTTTATAATATGTGGATTTTCGTTGCTGTTACTTCTTACTTATTAAATGCCGGTGTTCACGTCGCTGATAAGTTTTTGCTTTCCAAAAAAATTCACTCATCAATTGTTTATGCTTTCTACGTTGGTATCTGGAGCATCGGAAACTTTGTCTTACTGATTTTTAATCCTTGGGTTCCCGGACCTTATGAATTAGCCCTTGATTTATTGGCCGGATTCTTGTTTTTATTTACTCTCGTCTTTTGGTATAAAGCGCTTCATCAAAGCGAAGCAACGAGAGTTGTTCCGATTGTCGGAGCCTTAACGCCGATTTTTTCCTTTATATTTTCATATTTATTCTTAGGCGCCCATCTAAGTACGCAGCAAATCGCCGCCTTTGTTGTTTTAATCGCCGGCGGTTTATTGATTTCAATAAAACGGACGCGCATGCATATGGCCACTGAAGTTTGGAGCCGCGTGAAGAATGTTTGCGGTGATGCTTTTGGAGAATTTTCTGTTGAAATGCGACCAACTTGGCGTTTGATTTTAAATTCGGTTATTGCCGCCGCTTGTTTTGCGGCGTATTATGTTTTTATAAAATATATTTATTCTCATACCGGTCAGCCTTTTATCGGCGCTTTTGTTTGGTCACGACTCGGAAGCTTCTTAGGCGTACTCTGTATTTTATTAGTTCCGGCTTGGCGCAAACTTATTAAAGATTCAAAAACACATGAACGTCGTAGTGCGAAACAACTAACTTTTTTCTTGGGAGTTCGTTTGGCGGCGGCCGCGGCGTTCATCATGTTAAATTATGCAGTCAGCTTGAGCGATAATGTTTCGCTTATCAATGCACTTCAAGGAACGCAATATGCTTTTCTTCTCTTCCTTATTATTGTCATGGCGCGCAAGTTCCCGAAATTCATTGATGAAGAAATTGGACGCGGTGTCATTTTTCAAAAAACAATTGGTATCGTCTTAGTTGGACTCGGTTTGTATTTATTGATGGTGTAAAAGTTTTCTTATGATGTATATAATTATTATTTTAATCGCTGCCGCTTTTGCGTATCTAGCTTGGAAAAATTTATTTCAAGCTAGTTTAGTAATGGTCGCTTGCTTACCTTTATATGTTGTCCGTTTTTCTATTGGTCCCGTTCCTTCAACCTTATTAGAAGTTCTTATTTTAATTTTGTTTTTTGTCTGGCTTTTAAAAAAACCGCGCATAAGCGTTCGCCAACCTTTTTATAAAGAACTTATTTTATGGCTGGCCATTGGTTTAGCCGCGGCGACGATCTCGGGAATTAGTTTTTCAACGCTAGGTATCTGGCGCGCTTACTTTTTTGAACCAGCTTTAGCTTTTATAGTTTTTATTTCAGTTTTTAATTCTAAAGAAAAAGTCTTAAAAGCTTTTGCCGCTTTAGCTTATTCGGCAATCGCTATTTCTTTAATTGCTATTTATCAATATATAACTGGTGAATTTATTTCTAATCCTTTTTGGGCTAACGCTGCTACTCGTCGAGCAACTTCCGTTTTCCCCTATCCAAACGCCGTCGGTTTATATTTAGCTCCAATCGTCATTCTAAGCTTTAATGCGGCTTGGGCAAGTCTAAAAAACAATAAAAAATATTTTTATTTGTTTTCCGCTGCGACTTTAATCGGCTTTATTGGAATTTATTGCGCAAAGTCGGACGGTGCGATATTCGCCGTAGCGATTGCCGGTTTTATTTCCTGCCTCTTTATTAATAAGTACACGCGCATTGCCGCCTTAGCAGCCGTAATTGCCGTTGCTGTTGCGATGACGCAAACACCAATTCGAAATTACATTGTTGATCGAGCAACCTTGCACGATTTTTCCGGAGAGATTCGAAGGTTGCAATGGGATGAAACATGGAAAATGATTAAGGATGGAAGAGTGATTACCGGCGCCGGATTGCTCGGCTATCAGGAAGCGGTTAAGCCCTATCATCAAGAAGGTTTCTTTTATAATAGCGAGCGCTTGTCGCAAAATGACTTTGTAAAAAAAGTTTGGAATGATGAAGCGTATCGCAAAACGCATTGGCAGCCTTTGGAGATTTACTTATATCCTCATAATATAGTTTGGAATTTTTGGTCGGAATTGGGAATAATCGGCTTGCTCTTGTTTATTTTCATCATTATCCGCTACTATTACAGCGGCATTACAAAATACCTTAAGACTCGCGATCCAATCATCATAGGATTACTAGCCGCAATGCTTGCGATTTTAATTCACGGTATTGTCGACGTCCCCTATTTTAAAAATGATTTGGCAATTATGTTTTGGCTCTTAGTGGCCCTCGTATCTATCTTATGAAAGTTGTTATCCAAAAGTTAATAGCCCAAGCTGGAGTTTCCTCCCGCCATCAAGCGGAGAAATTAATTGCGTCCGGACGAGTTAAGTTAAATGGAAAAACTGCGAAGCTCGGTGATCGTGCTGATGCTGATGATGAAGTGTTTGTTGATCGTAAACCATTGCGATTTACAAAAGAACATACCTATATTAAGCTCTACAAACCCGAAGGCTTTGTTTCAACGACGCGTAGTTTTCCGGGTGAACATAATGTTCTAGATATTGTTCGAGTGCAAAAGCCTTTGGCGATTGTTGGCAGGTTAGATAAAGAAAGCGAAGGTTTAATTATTTTAACCGATGACGGTGAGCTCGCGTATAGACTAACTCATCCGAAATACAATATTAGAAAAGTGTACGTTGTTACTTTGTCGCACGATTTAGGAACAACTAAAGAAGAAATTAAAAAGAAGTTAAAAGAAATTTCTGATTCCTTTGGTAAGGGCGTTGATATTGGTCGGGGCGATGGAACGGTTAAGGCGGAGCGCGCCAAACATTTGCGCGGACGAACTTTTGAAATAGTTTTGGAAGAAGGTAAGAAGCGTCAGATTCGAAGAATGTTTCGACAAGTTGGTTGCCATGTCGGACGGCTTGTTCGTGTTCGTATTGCGAACGTGACCGTCGCCGGATTGTCGCGCGGACGATGGAAGTATTTAACCAAAGAAGAAATTCATAAATTGAAATCAGTAACCGAAGTCGCGCCAGTGCGTGGACGAAAATAATCGGAAGGGTGGCCGAGTGGTTGAAGGCGCTGCTCTCGAAAAGCAGTATACCAGCAATGGTATCGAGGGTTCGAATCCCTCCTCTTCCGCCTCCGCAATAAAATATAAAAATATGATCCATAGCAGGAACAAAATTGTCATCGGTGTAGTAGTGGCTTTGCTTGTTGTCGGAATATTATTATTGCTCAAACAATATATTGGTCCGGTCAGTGTTCCATCCAAAGAAGAAAATAATCCGATTAATGAAACAGTTGTTCAAGAAACAGAAAAGATTGTCAGTATCCCCGGCATCAAGGTTCCTGAGGGATTTGTTATTAGTAAATATGCCGATAAGATTTCTGGCGCCCGAGCGATTGTTCTTGATCCGCGCGGTCGTTTAATTGTTTCACAAACTAGTGAAGGAAAAATTACTGTTCTTGAGAATAAGGACAATAAGGGCACAGCTGAAACAAAAAAAGAATTAGCTTCAGGCTTGAGTAAACCGCATGGTATGGCTTTTGATTGTCCGATTGATGATAGAAATTTGCCATGCTATCTCTATGTTGCACAGCGCGACGAACTCGGACGTTATTTGTATGACAGTGAAAGTGCTACAGTTTCTAATTATGAAAAACTTACTTCCTTAGACTCCGCAAAGAGCGATCGTCACTTTACTCGTAGTTTAAATTTCTTGCCTTCGCCTGAAGAAAATATTTTATTAGTTTCAGTTGGATCGTCTTGTGATGTGTGTTATGAAAAAAGTCAGATGCGCGGTCGTATCATGGCTTTCGATACTAAAACAAAAACAATTAGTGAATACGCGGGCGGATTACGCAACGCGGTATTTATGGCAACTGATTTTGTGAGCGGTCGAATTTTTGCAACGGAAATGGGACGTGATCGTTTAGGCGATGAGTTACCGCCGGATGAAATTAATATAATTGAAAAAGGAAAAAATTACGGTTGGCCGATTTGTTATGGAAAAAATGTTCATGATACTAATTTTGATAAGAATCAATATATTCAAAATCCTTGTAACGACAAAGCGCCTTCCTTTATTGATTTGCCGGCTCATTCCGCTCCTCTTGGTTTAGCATTTATTCCCGAAGAAGGTTGGCCGGAGGATTATTGGTATGATTTAGTTGTTGCGTTTCATGGTTCATGGAACCGTACTGAACCGACCGGCTATAAAATTATGCGTTTAAAACTTGATGCGCAAGGCAATTACGAAGGATCGGAAGATTTTATTTCCGGCTGGCTGACGAGCAAAGGTACAAAGTTAGGCCGTCCGGTAGATATCCTTGTCCTGTCCGGCGGCACGGCGTATATAACGGACGATTCAAGCGGAGTAATCTATAAATTTTCGCGGAAACAGTAATATATGTCAGAACTTAAACGCCAAGGAATTCCCGAAAACGCCAAGCTCGCTTTTAAAGGAGTGATTTTTGAAGTGTGGCAATGGGAACAAGAAATGTTTGACGGAAGCATTGAAATTTTTGAACGCATTTGGCGGCCTTCGACAGTCACCGTTATTGCTACAGTCGATAATAAGATTATTATTGAAGATCAGGATCAACCAAACCGCAAAAACTTCTTATCATTAGCCGGAGGACGAGCTGACAGTGAAGATGACATGCTCGCCGAAGCAAAACGTGAACTTCTTGAAGAAACTGGTAGAGAATCCGATGACTGGGAATTACTTTTTGAAAAGACACCAAGGTCTACTAGTGTTTTGTGGCATGAGTATTTCTTCATAGCTCGAAACTGCAAAGAAGTTCGGAAACAAGAATTGGATGCGGGTGAAAAAATTGAATTGCGTTTTATTAGTTTTGAAGAACTTTTAGAACTTGCTGATGAACCACGCTTCCGGATTTCTACAGACTTCATATTCTTCTTGAAGGAGTTGCGCGATGATGAAAGTAAACGAGAAGCATTTAGGAAAAAAATATTTAATACGTAGATTGCAAAAAAGGATTGTCCGAGGACAATCCTTTTTAGTTTATTAATGCAATGAACATTTCATCTCAACTAAATTGCCGTATAAATTATCGGCTCTTCTTTCGAGCACATTAAGGTCACAATTAGTACGTACGAGAAAGGTAGCGCGCTTTTCTTTGTATTCCGAATCGTACTGAGTACTTAGGCGCGCTTTGATCGCCTCGTCACTCATCTTACGAATTTCGCGCAATCTTCGTTTTTGTTCTATGTCGTCGCAACATACAACGATCATCGCGCAGCATCTTTTGTGCCAGCCTACTTCGTACAGTAATGCTGACTCAATGATATAGATAGTCGCTTCAGGTGCGTTAGTCATCTCTTCTTCAATACAGTTCCATATATATGGATGAATAAGCGCCTCAAGCTTGTGCCGTTTTTTATCATCGTGAAAAAGTATCTTACCGAGCAATTCTAAGCTGACTTTATTGTTCGTTAAAACTTCGTTGCCAAATATTTCTTTGATTTCTTTTTTGAAGCGAATGTCGATAATAGCTTCTTTAGCCATAGTGTCGGTATCAAAGATATGAATATTCGGTTTTTTGGAAAGCAAGGCGGCAACCGTGCTTTTCCCGCAACCGATGTTTCCGGTTAAGCCAAATGGTTTTTGCATCCTTAACTCCCCTTTTTCTAATTATGATTTTAAGGTTCTTGAATTACCTTATATTAGTCTCAGTTTTAATAATGTGTCAATATAAGAGTATATGTGGATTATACTAGCGCTTGGCGCATCATTGTTTTGGGGATTGACCTACGTTTTCAATCAAGAAGTCTATAAAAAGATTTCTATCTTTAGTTCTATCGCGCTTATTTCTTTAGTTACATTTGTAGTTACTTTTGCGGCTGCCTATTTTAGCGGAGTTATTAAAACCGATATTGACGCAATTCTTTCTTCTCGTCGTTTACTCGGATATGTTCTCGCGAGCATCGGAGCCTTTTTAATTGCGGAATTATTAATTGCTTATTCTATTAGTGCAAAGAACGCGACACTCGCCGGGTTAATAGAAATTTCCTATCCGATCTTTATTGCATTGTTTAGTTATATTCTTTTTAAAAATAATGTTTCGCTTCCGACAATTCTCGGCGGCGTCCTTATTTTTATTGGAGTTTTTGTTATCTACTATTTCAATCGCTAGATTATTTGCTATACTGTAAAG